>JBHICF010000029.1:0-14075 GCA_046759485.1 Nitrospiraceae bacterium | reverse complement strand
CTCCCAGCTGAGCTATCCGCCCAATTCCTTAAGCTTGCCGAATGGTTACGAATGTTATCAACTCTGCCAGGCCTTGTCAACCTTTTGGGGGCCGTCTTGTGAACAGTACCGTAGTTCTACTAGCAGCTGTCCTCCCATGATCTTCTCCCATGCGGCCCGGAGCCCGTCGATGTTTCCGAGGAAACAAGTCAGTATGCAGCCGTTTAAGACGGCCACGCTCTACATGGGTATAGATCTGGGTGGTCGCAATGCTTGAATGGCCAAGCATCGCCTGTACTGAGCGGAGGTCGGCTCCCCGATCCAGCAAATGGGTGGCGAAGGAATGCCGAAGGACATGTGGTGAAATGGTCTGTGTGATTCCAGCCCGCCGTGCCCTCAATCGTAGAATCTTCCAGAATCCTTGCCGTGTCAGTTTCTTACCGCGTCGCGTCACGAACACATCGAGTGATGAGCGATTCTTCATGAGGGCGCTGCGGCTCTCTCGGAGGTATCGAGAGATTTTCCTTCGTGCGACCTCCCCGATCGGTACGACACGCTGCTTGGCTCCTTTTCCCGACGCGAGGAGATAACCGACCTCAAGATTGAGCTCCGAAAGTCGAAGGTTCACCAATTCGGACACCCGAAGTCCCGTGGCATACAGCAGTTCGACCATGGCGCTATCGCGCTGGTCCTCAGTGCGCTTCCGGCTGGGCAGGTCCAAGAGCCGTGTGACCTCAGCTTGCGTCAGAACCTTCGGGAGCTTCATCCAGAGACGCGGCGAGCCAAGACCCGTCAAGGGATTCTCCCGCACATAGCGCTCCCGCTGGAGAAAGCGATAGAACCCCCGAACCGCCGCGAGACAGCGCGCCGTCGAGGCCGAGGAAAGAGCCGAGCGTTTCAAATAGCCAAGGAACCCGGCCATGGTCTGGCGTGTGACCTGATCCAGGTCACGGAGCTTCATTCCCGAGAGATAGATTTGAAGTTTGAAGAGGTCCCTGCGGTATGCATCCAACGTGTTCCGCGCCAGCCCGGCTTCGATGCGAAGCTCGCTCATGTGCCGGTCGATGAGCACCTCCATCCGTTGCACAGCCATAGGTTCTCCGCTCTTCAGTCCCAAAGTGGGACCAGGCTGCTGCTGGAACCCAGCCCGCTGGCGCCTCCGCGTAGCCATCGTGGCTACCGGAAGGTGTTTCGCGAAAATCTTGCGCGCTGACTATAGCGAAGAATATTCATGATGACAATCTGTTCGTACCCGTGACGCAGACTGTTGTAATCTTGACACACTCCTGTCCCTCTCCTATAGTGAAGTCATCGTCGGATGTAAGCTGCCCCTATGCAAGAGGGTGATGTCCCTGCCTGCACTTCCAACGCAACGAGCGTCCTGCTTCTCAGCCCGGACAAATTACGCGCTCCTCGTCTGCTGCTGGAGCTTTGCGGCCACCCTCCTTATTGACCCTTTCGTTCCGGCTCATATCGCACACGCACAGCGCCCCGACCCTCGCAGCGAGCGACTGGCCAAAGCAGCCATCGAGGAAGCGAAGACGCTGCTTGAGAACAATCAGACTGATGCCGCCGTAGTCGCCTTGAAGACGTTCATCGCGACGGATACGCGCTCCGCCTACCTGGACGACGCGTATCTGCTGTTAGCAGGCGCGTTGAGCACTCAACGCGAGTACGAACAAGCAATCCTCTACCTCGAGTTGCTACTCAGTCAATTTCCATCTTCCGACCTGGCCGGGCGTGCTCGGTTGATGTTGGGGATCGCCCATGCAGAACTGGGCGATCCAGATACTGGGTTGGCGATTCTTGCGGAGGCCCGCACGCTCGACCCCACTCCGCAAACTAAACGCGATTCTCTCAAGCTATCCGGTGAAATCTTGATCAAGCGGGGCGATTATCTGCGTGGAGTCCGAGCGTGGCTAGAGGAGATGGCGCTCGTCCCAGACGCCGACCGGGTAGAGATCCGCGAGCGCATCCACACATTAATTCAATTGAAGATGGATACGACCGCGCTCAAGCGTTTGCGTGACGCTTACCCGGCCACCTATCCTGGTGATCTCGCCTTGATCCGCTTGATCGAGCTGGAAATCCAGCGAGGCGATCAACACCTGGCTGAACGGAATCTGCGCACATTCCTGGTCCGTTTTCCCACCCATGCCTACGCCCCGACCGCTCTGGATACCCTCCGATCATTCAAACAGGAACTCAAAGCGTACCAATACCTCCTTGGAGCCATCGTGCCAACGTCTGGTCCACTCAGGCACTTTGGCGCAGAAACGTTGAACGGAATCCGCCTAGCCCTTGAGCACGGGAAACAGACCTTGGGGGTCACGTCAGTCGGGTTAGTCATCAAAGACAGCGCGATGGATGAGTTCCAGTTTAGATTCGAGCTGGGTGACATGCTGGGCGAGTATGAACCACTCGCGGTCATCGGGCCCCTCCTTTCACGGGAGCTGGCAATGGTCGCCACCATCGCGGACCAGTCTGAGACACCGTTTATTACCCCGGCGGCAACCACGACCGACGTCCGCCGTATGGGGTCGTATCTGTTCAGCACGGCGCTCACATTTTCACAGCAAGCGCGTCGGCTCGCCGAATATGCCTTTGACCGCCTGGAACTCCGACGGTTTTGCATTCTGTACCCTGAAGTAGGGTACGGCCGGGAACTTGCGCGTCTGTTCAGTCGCGAGGTCAGGCAAAAAGGGGGTGACATCGTCGCCGTTGAATCGTACCAAGAAAGTGACACGGACTTTGGACCCCAAATCAACCGTATAAAGAAAGAGGACCTCAAGGGGGAAGGGCAGCAGAACACTGAACGGACGGACTCGGGCACGACTCGTGTGGTCTATATACCGGGATTCGACGGAATCTTCCTGCCCGGCGATCCGGCACAGATTGGGCTGATTACTGCACAACTCTTGTTCTACGATGTAAAGGTCGCGTTCCTCGGCGGTAACACCTGGAATTCTCCGAACCTTTTACGCCTCGTGGATCGCTCTCTGGACGGCAGTATTTTCGTGGACGGATTCTTCACCGATAGTCCTGACCCCAGGGTCCATGAATTCGTTGTACGCTACCGACAGCGCTATCGGTCCGATCCTACGATCTTTGCCGCGCAGGCATACGATGCCGCTCGACTGGTCCTCGAGGCAATCAGGCGTGGTGCTTCTTCAGGCCGTGAGGTTCGTGAACAGTTCGTGACGTTCCAGTCGGTCCCGCTCCTGACTGGGCCAGCGGCCTTCAACGCCGCTGGCACTCTAGACCGGAATGTGTTTGTCATGCAGGTCAAGCGTGGTAAAGTTGTGCAGGTTGATTAGCCGTATGGTCGATATCGCTCGCGGGAGGATCGACCAGACTGAATTACTAGGGCAGTGTCTCTGATGCGTCGCCGGCAAGGTCTTTGAGTATGGACCCATGACCTTGTGTTCGTCGTCCTGGAGTGAGAATGACAAGCAGTCGACAACGCGTGCTCAGCGGGATGCAACCGAGCGGGCCCCTCCACCTCGGAAATCTGCTCGGGGCGCTAGAAAACTGGAAGGGACTTCAGGATGAGTACGAGAGCTTCTTCTTCGTCGCGGACTGGCACGCGCTCTCGACCAACTATGCCGACACCAGCCGAATTCGAGAATTCACGCGAGAGCTACTCATTGATTGGCTCGCCGCTGGCATTGACCCTCAGCGGGCCACGGTGTTCGTTCAGTCGCGGATACCAGAACATGCGATTCTTCATCTGTTGCTCTCGATGATCATCCCGATCCCGTGGCTTGAGCGGAATCCGACGTACAAGGAAAAGCAGGAGGAGATTCAGGAGCGGGACCTGTCCACCTATGGGTTTCTGGGCTACCCTGTGCTTCAAGCCGCGGACATTCTCCTGTATAAACCCCACTATGTACCGGTCGGGAAGGACCAACTCCCCCACTTGGAGCTTACCCGAGAAGTGGCCAGGCGTTTTAATAGCTTCTACGGTCCGGTGTTCGTGGAGCCTCAGGAACACCTGACAAAGTTCCCCAAGGTCTTAGGAACTGACGGACGCAAGATGAGCAAGAGTTACGGAAACACGATTAGCCTCTCGGATACGGAACCAACCGTCCGACAGAAGCTGAAGACGATGGTCACCGATCCCGCTCGCGTCAAGCGGACGGATCCTGGGAATCCCGACATTTGTCCGGTTTTTGCCTTTCATAAGATTTTTTCCCCGACTCCTGTGGTTGACCGCGTGAACCGTGAATGCCGTACGGCCGAAATCGGCTGCATTGATTGCAAGAAACTCGTGGCTGACGCGATGGTGGAGCGGCTCAATCCAATCTGGCAGGCTCGGGAGTCCCTGACCAAGCGCCCAGAGCAAATCGAAGAGGTCGTTCGCGAAGGTAGTCGGCGGGCTGCCGAGGTTTCTCACGGCACGCTCGAAGAAGTTAAACAAGCCATGAAGCTATAGGTGACCCATGATGTTGACGATGTACCGGATGATTGCCCTTTGCGGTGCAGCCATGACGCTGTCCGGCTGCGCTACCCTCATTAACACGCCTGTGCAGGCCGTAATGGTCACCTCGACGCCTAGCGAAGCCAAGGTGACAGTGGATGACATGTGGCACGTCCAGTCACCAGGCAAGATCAGCCTGAGCCGGCTTGCCGACCATGTGATGGTTGTGGAGAAAGAAGGATATGAACGAGCGGTCGTCAAGATTGAGCGTAGCTTCTCACACTGGACCTGGTTGAATGTATTCTGCACCCTATGGGTGTACCAGTGCTGGAAAAAGGACAAGCGAGAAGGTGGGTACTACACATTCGATGACGAGATCGACGTCACCTTGACGAGAAGTGCTTCAGCCGCGCCGGTAGAACTCATGCCAGGGCAGCCTACTCCCGCCCACAGTGGCCCTGCTCCCTAAACGCGGAGCCGCAATCGCCGTTCATCGAGCTGGTTCCGTCCAGTCCATTGTCAATCCCCCGTCACGTGGTTCCAAGAGGACGTGACGCCTCAGATTTTCGACTTTTCGCACCCTTGACATCCTTCAGATGGGTCGGTACGATGCAGCTCGCGGTGCCGGTCGGAACTCGGCCGGCATTTTTCTTTCCCACTCTCACACTCCAACACGCACATGGCAATTCGGATCGGGATCAATGGGTTCGGCAGAATCGGGCGCAACGTCTTCCGTGCTGCGTTGGGCGATCGTGACCTTGAGTTCGTGGCCCTGAATGATCTGACCGACGCTGGTACACTCGCGCATCTCCTCAAATACGATTCCATCCACGGAACCCTGAAGGCTGAAGTTCAATCTCGGGAAAATCAGATCCTCGTAGATGGCACCCCCATCACGATCCTCGCACAAAAGGACCCCAAGGATCTGCCGTGGAAGCAATTGGGAGTCGACCTCGTGATTGAGTCCACTGGTCGGTTCACGGACCGAGCAGGGGCCAGCCGACACCTCTCAGCGGGTGCGAATCGGGTCATTATCACAGCTCCGGCTAAGGACCCCGATGTGACTCTCGTGCTGGGCGTCAATGAGGAGGCGTTTGATCCGCGCACACATACCATTATCTCAAATGCCTCCTGTACCACCAACTGCTTGGCCCCGGTGGCCAAAGTGTTGTTAGAGAATTTCGGGATCCGCCACGGGGTGATGACGACGATCCACTCCTACACCAACGACCAGCAGCTCCTCGATCTTCCGCACAAGGACCTGCGTCGGGCGCGCGCCGCTGCCCTGTCCATGATTCCAACCAGCACGGGCGCCGCCAAAGCCCTGCACCTCGTGCTCCCGCAATTGAAGGGGAAGATGGACGGCATGGCGATTCGCGTGCCAACCCCGAATGTATCCTTGGTGGATTTGACGGTCGAAGTGGAAAGGGACTGCGATGTCTCATCGGTCAACGCGGCGTTTCGAAAGGCCAGCGAGGGAACTCTGAAGGGAATCTTGCGATACTCCGAGGCCCCAATCGTCTCGACCGACCAGAACGGCGACCCTCATTCCGCCACCCTGGACGCACCGCTCACCACCGTGCTGGAACGCCGGATGGTCAAGATCATTGCTTGGTATGACAATGAGTGGGGGTATTCGTGCCGGGTCCGCGACCTCATTAAGTTTCTCGCAGCGCGGTCCTGACTCACTTCGTTATTGACGAATGACCACTTGCCACCCCTGCCGTATCTCGCTAGCGCGGCTCGGGTCCGGTACAGGGGCAGGACCTGTGATGAAGGATTACGCATGAGCCTGCGAAAACGGTTGCTCGAAGACGTCGATCTCTACAACAAGCGCGTGATCATTCGAGCGGATTTTAATGTCCCTCTCGACGAAGCGCACCAGATCAGCGACGACACCCGCATTCGATCGACCCTCCCGACCATCAACCGGGCTGTTGACGACGGCGCAAAAGTCATCCTCTGTTCCCATCTCGGTCGGCCAAAAGGCAAACCTGACACCGCCCACAGCTTGGCCCCGGTCGCCCGGCGACTTCGTCGATTACTAGGAAAGGAAGTCGCGTTTGCACCCGACTGCGTCGGTGCCTCCGTGGAGGGCATGGTCGAAAAGATGAAACCGGGCGATGTCCTCCTCCTCGAAAATCTTCGATTCCACCCAGAGGAGGAGAAGAACGACGAAGCGTTCTCACGATCCCTCGCTGCCCTCGGTGATGTGTACGTCAACGATGCGTTCGGTGCTGCACACCGCCCTCACGCTTCCATTGTGGGCATCACGAAATTCGTGCCCGTATCGGCCGCTGGCTATCTTCTCAAGAAAGAGGTCGAATATCTGCAGGGTGCCGTCGCAAATCCTATGCGACCATTCGTGGCAATCCTGGGTGGAGCCAAAGTATCCGGAAAGATCGGGGTTATTGAAAACCTAGGGAAGCGAGTTGACAAGGTGATCATCGGCGGCGGGATGGCCTTCACGTTTATTAAAGCGCTGGGGATGGAAATCGGAAACTCGCTGGTCGAAGATGACATGCTGGATTTTGCGCGCGGCATCCAAGAACACGCACTGTCGCGAGGAGTCAAGTTCTATCTGCCCGTCGACTGCGTGGTTGCAGCTAGCCGCGAGCCCGGTGCTGAGACCAAGCTCGTCCCAGTCCAGGAGATCCCGAAAGATTGGTATGGGCTCGACATCGGCCCAGCCTCGGTCCGGCTGTTCGGCGAAGCGGTCCAGAACGCCAAGAGCATTCTCTGGAACGGCCCGATGGGCATGTTCGAGACCGATGCGTATGCGCGCGGCACCTTTGCGCTCGCCCACGCCGTCGCTAATGCCTACGCGCTAACCATCGTGGGTGGAGGTGACACCGCCCTGGCAGTCCACCGAGCAGGCGAATCCGAGAGTATGTCGTTCATCTCCACCGGTGGCGGCGCTGCGCTGGAGCTTCTCGAGGGCAAGGAACTGCCAGGCCTGGTCGCCCTCCCCGATATGCAGGACTGATCGTCCGTCACTCAGCCTAGACCCTGATCCTATCCCTGAGGTCCCGTGCGCCGACGCCTTATTGCCGGCAACTGGAAGATGCACAAAACCGCTCCGGAGGCAGCGGACTACTTCCGGCAACTGACCAAACTGGTCCCCCAGACCGATCCGATTGAAGTGGTTCTTGCACCGCCCTTTACAGCTCTCCACATTGCAGTCGAATGTCGTCCCCACCCGTTTCCGATTGCGGCCCAAAACCTGCACTGGGAGGATACGGGCCCATTCACGGGTGAAGTCTCGGCACCCATGCTGAAGGCGCTCGGCTGCCAATATGTCATCCTGGGGCACTCAGAGCGGCGGCAGTATTTCGGCGATGATGATGCGGGGATTAACAAAAAGGTCCACGCAGCCTTGCGTCACGGGTTACAGCCGATCCTGTGTGTAGGGGAATCGCTAACGCAGCGCGAGCAAGGACAATCAGAGCAAGTGGCGACGGGACAGCTTTTGAAATGCCTCCATGGCGTCTCGGGGCAAGCGATCAAATCTCTCGCCATCGCGTACGAGCCGATCTGGGCCATCGGTACCGGCCAGCCGGCTTCTCCTGATCAGATTACGGCCATGCACACGACGCTCCGGACAACCCTCTCGAAACATTGGGACCGTGAGACCGGCGACCAGGTGAGGATCTTGTACGGGGGCAGCGTGACTCCGGAGAATGTAGTCGGGTTTCTCTCCTCGAATCAGGTTGACGGTGCATTAGTGGGCGGGGCTTGTCTCGATCCGCATACCTTTGCTACTATAATAAACCTTGCGCTCAGCCTGCCTCAGCAAGGCTGAGGAGGTTGATGCTGACGAAAGGAAGACCGTCGAATGTACGAACTGGCCGTCGTAGTCCACATCATAGTCTGCTTCCTGATGATCGCGGCGATCCTGCTGCAGTCGGGTAAGGGCGCCGAGATCGGAGCCGCCTTCGGGGGATCGAGTCAGACGGTATTCGGGAGCCGTGGGCCAGGCACGTTCTTGAGCAAAGTTACCGTCGCGGCAGCGATCATCTTCATGCTGACCTCTCTCGGCTTGGCCGTGCTCTCTCGGGAACGAACATTTTCTTCGACCGTCATTGATTTTGAGGGATCCAGGACCGCGCCCGCTTCCCAATCGGAAGGAAGCGCCGCTCCGCCGACTGCTCCTACCGATGGGGACTCCTCTTCGACCCCAGAGGCCCCCTAGCCATCTCCCGTCTACCAGAGCCACGCTACAGAGACACTCGTACGAGTGCTCATCGCGCTCGACCAGAAAACAGTGGTCTATCTTGGAGATCCGGTCAGGAGTGTCCGGAAGTAAGAGAATGGGGATGGTAGGCAGTTAGACCCGGGTGAGCCACGATTCGTGGCTGGGATCCTTCCCTTGGACGATGTCGAAGAAAGCCTGTTGGAAGTCCCGAGTCATGGGGCCTGGCACTCCGTCTCCAATCTGTCGCCCGTCTAGTTCGCGGACGGGCGCGATTTCAGCGGCGGTGCCGGTCAAGAACACTTCCTCAGCCACGTACATCGCGTCACGCGTAAACCGCTCTTCCACAACTGAAAGGTTTCGTTCTCTCGCAAGCTGCAGGACCGTGTTTCGTGTGATGCCCTCGAGGATGGATGTCAGCGGCGTGGTCTTGATCTGTCCCTTGCGGACGATGAAGACGTTTTCCCCTGTCCCTTCGGACACGAACCCGTCCGGATCGAGCATAATGGCTTCGTCATACCCGTCTGCCTTGACCTCACGCTTCGCCAGGATCGAGTTGACATAGTACCCGGAGATCTTCGCACGTGTCATCGCTACGTTCACATGGTGCCTCGTGAAAGACGACACTTTCGCCCTGATTCCCACTTTCAAGGCATCCTCTCCAAGGTAGGTACCCCACCGCCAGGCCGCGATTGCCAAACGGACCGGATTGTCGCCTGGGTACAACCCCATCGCACCAGCCCCGATATAGACGAGAGGCCGGATGTAGCACGATTCCAGTCGGTTCACTCGAACCGTCTCCACAATCGCTTCCGCCACCTGTTTTTTATCGTAGGGGATGGCCAACTGACCGATATGAGCCGATTCGAACAAACGATCGACATGCTCAGGAAGACGAAAGATTGCGGATCCCTTCCGCCCCTGGTAACAGCGGATGCCCTCGAAGGCCGCAAGACCGTAGTGGAGGGAGTGCGTCAGCACGTGAATGGACGCCTCCGCCCACCTCACGAATTTCCCGTCCATCCAGATTTTTTCGCTGGGTTCCAACATGTTATGCAGGCCAGCAGAGCGGGGACTGGCACTATCTGAAGGATCGTGGCGAGGTCACTATAGCAGCGCTTTTGAACGGCAGTCAAGAAATTCTCGGATTCTTAGTCGATGAAGATGTCGGTCCAATTCTTCACAACTCATTGTTTCAACACTCGTTTTAAAGGCGGCGCAGATTGACCCTTTTCCAACGAGGTGCTACGTTAGATATTAACCCGAATATTGCTCGCAGCATGGCGAAAACAGCCGAAAAGATTGGTCGCTACGAGATCCGCGACACCCTCGGGAAGGGTGCCACGGGTATCGTCTACCGTGGATGGGACACCCGGCTTGAGCTGGACGTCGCTATCAAGGTCCTGTTGATCGACAGCGACGATGCGAACCATTCCGAGGAAATCGGTCGCTTCCTCAGGGAGGTCAAGATCAGCCGGACTTTGAAGCATCCGAATATCGTGTCCGTCTATGACGTTGACGACGACCCCACCACCGGAAGACCCTACATTGTGATGGAGTTCATCCACGGCAAGCCCCTCGGCACCATCCTGAAGGAACGCTCCCTATCGATCCCGGAAACGGTCAAGTTGTTCCAGCAACTCGCGAGCGGGCTGGACTATTCCGGCCAGGAAGGTGTGGTTCATCGCGATGTGAAGCCAGCGAACATCCTGGTCGCCCCTGATTCCTTGGTTCCCAAGCTTGTGGATTTCGGCGTCGCACGGACCGAGGGAACCAACACCACCCATTCGGGCAAGGTGGTCGGGACCCCCCATTACATGTCGCCCGAGCAGTGGTACGGTGAACTGGTTGATGGCCGTTCAGATCTCTTCTCGCTTGGAGCCATCCTCTACGAAGTACTGACCCAGCAGAAAGCGTTCCCTGGAGACTCCTTTGCGGCAGTCAAAACCGCAGCCCTCGATCCGAACACTCCTGTTCCACCGGGAATTCTAAAACCGGAGCTCCCACACGAGTTGATTGCCGTGGTGATGAGGGCGCTCGCCAAGAACCCCGCCCAGCGATACCAACGAGGTAAGGAACTGTGCGATGCGTTGCAGGCCATCACCGAGCCCCGTAAACCCAAAAAGCTCCCACGCCCTAAGGATTTCGTCCCCCTCGTCAACTCCGTGTTCAAGCTCGCCACGCCACCGCCACCGAACGGGGAGCCAACGCAGCCAGCCGACTCCACAGGTTCAGACAACGCTGTCTCCTCACCCGGTCCTCTATTGCCTCCCGCCGTTTGGAAACAGCTCAGGCTGGCGGCAGCAGGATTGGGGGTGGTGGGCCTCCTGCTCATCGGACTGATCATCTGGCCATCCATCAAATCGTTGCTCTTTTCGCCAATCACGGTGCAGGTCGGCGTGATCCGAGATATGGGTCGGGGAAAGATGACGCTCTTGAATGAGGGTGACCTCCTCCTTCCCACAGACAAACTGGCCGTCTACATCAATCCAGACACAGATATGTTTACGTATATCTGGCAGGTCGATTCATCAGGGAAATTCGCTCGGATCTTCCCGAATCCCGACATCACCGCGCAGGAGAATCCCGTCCCGTCTGGAACTCCTCTATGGGTTCCTCACAACGAGAATCAAGAACGGGGCTGGTTTCACTTGAATAGAAGCACCGCGGTGGAAGAGATCATGATTGCGACAGCGCCGACCCCGCTGCATCAGATTCATGATCCGCTCGGGATGCTTGGTGTGTTGGGACTCGGTAAAGAACAAAATGAAGACTCAGTACTGGCGGATCCTCGCGATACCCTCAAGGATATGATTCCTGGCAGAGATACGGGGACCTTCTCCCCTCCGGACGGCTCGGAGCGCCCACCCATCCGCTATCTCGAAGGCGACCCCAACGGCTTTTACTACGGGATCCGGTTCGAGCGTCTCTAACGGCCTGCGGGTTCCTCAGCGCGGGGGGCGACGCGGCTGAAGATCGCCTTGACGCTGCGCAACCATTTGTGATAGAAGGAGATTTCGTCAATGAAGGAGAGGAGCAGTATGTACGCGATTGTTGAAACCGGGGGTAAGCAGTATCGGGTCGCACCCGGAGATCGTCTGCAGGTTGAACGGTTGCCAGGGGAGGTTGGGGGCACTGTTGAATTGAAGCAAGTCCGGCTCGTCCATGACGACGGCGGGCTGGTCGTGGGGCGTCCTTGGGTAGAGCGGGCGTCGGTGACCGCGGAAATAGCGAAGCAAGGGCGGACGCGTTCCATTATGGTCTTCAAGAAGAAGCGTCGGAAGAATTACCGGCGCACCAAAGGCCATCGCCAAGCCTTCACGCTACTGCACATCACCAACATTCAGACCACCTGACTTGGCATATAACTAGGAGCGGGATATGGCAACGAGTAAAGGCGGCGGGTCAACCCGAAATGGTCGAGACAGTAATCCTCAATATCTGGGAGTTAAGGCTTATAGCGGCGAGCACGTGAGAGCTGGGAGTATCTTGGTCCGCCAGAGGGGGACCAAACTCTTCCCCGGGTTCAACGTCGGTCTCGGTCGCGATCACACGCTCTTCGCCCGCATCGCCGGGATCGTCACGCTTGAAGGTGGAAGAGCCCGACGGAAAGTCAGCGTATACCCGCCCCCGTCGACATCTTAACGCGTATCACCGACCTGCTTTCCTGCATCGAGCTGATACTCCGCTCGACCACAGACTCAGTTTGAACTGACATCGATCATCTCACGGAGTGTGGTCCCATGTTCGTGGATCAGGTTCGCATTTTCGTCAAATCCGGCCCCGGAGGGAACGGCGTCTGCAGCTTTCGACGGGAGAAGTATGTCCCTCGCGGAGGTCCCGATGGAGGAGATGGCGGAGATGGGGGCAGTGTGGTGGTCGTTGCCTCACAACGCCTCACGACCCTGCTGGATTTGCGTTACCAACAGCGATACCAGGCCGAGCCCGGCCATCCGGGGGAAGGCTCAAACCGGCATGGTCGCACCGGGTCTGACATCACCATCCAGGTGCCGATCGGGACCGTGATCGCTGATGATGCCACGGGCCAGGTCGTGGCCGACCTGGTTGCCGATGGACAATCTTGCGTGGTGGCTCGAGGAGGGCGAGGGGGGCACGGCAATGCACGATTTGCCACTTCGACCAACCGCGCACCCACCCACGCAGACCCAGGAGGTTCTGGCGAGCAATGCTGGCTTCGGCTGGAATTGAAGCTGCTCGCGGACGTCGGGCTCGTCGGCTTTCCCAATGCAGGGAAATCCACCTTGATTGCGGCCATCTCTTCGGCCCGCCCTAAGATCGCCGATTATCCGTTTACAACCTTAAGACCAAATCTCGGCGTTGTGTCTTGGTCCGATCACCGCAGCTTTGTTGTGGCTGACATCCCCGGTCTCATCACCGGAGCGCACGAGGGGAAGGGACTGGGCTTTCAGTTCCTCCGCCATATCGAACGGACTTCATTTCTCCTGTATATGATCGATATCTCCGAATGGGCGACGGAGCATCCTGTTGCCAACTTCGAGGGGTTGCGAAAAGAACTGACTGCGTATGACCCTTCGCTCGCATCCCGGCCTTTTGCCCTTGTCGGAACCAAGCAGGACATCAAGGGGAACATGCGGCACCTCGAACAACTGCGAGTCTACTGCGACCGGCAGAAATTCCAGTTCTTTCCGATTTCCGCCGTCACGCGCGAAGGACTGGACGCGCTCATTCATTTCGTCGGAAAGCAAGTTGATTTGTTGAGGGTACCGTGCGAGACCGCCTCCTAAAAGAAGCGCAGCGAGTCGTCATTAAGATCGGAAGCAGCTTGGTGGCTTCGCGTGGCACCGGACTGAGGCCGGAGCGGATCGACCACCTTGCCGCCGAGGTGTCGGCGCTCAAGCAGGGTGGGCGCGAAATCCTGCTTGTTTCATCAGGAGCCATTGTCTCTGGCATTCAGAAGCTGGGCCTCAAGACGTTTCCGAAGCGCCTCCCGGCCAAGCAGGCCGCGGCCGCTGTCGGGCAAAGCCGGTTGATGTGGGCCTATGAGAAGGCGTTCGAGCGATTAGGTCAGCAAGTGGCCCAGGTCTTGCTCACGCACCAAGATCTCGAGGATCGCCGCCGGTTCCTCAACGCACGCCATACGCTCGCGACTCTCCTTGAATACGGGGTGATCCCTATCGTCAACGAAAACGACACGGTGGCCGTGGATGAAATCCGATTCGGCGACAACGATACGCTGGCTGCACAGGTCGCGCATCTGATCGATGCCGATTTGTTGATCATCCTGTCCGACGTCGACGGTTTATTCACCGAAGATCCCCGCCGGAACCCCTCCGCCAAGTTGATCCCCCTCGTGAACGAAATTACATCGGACATTGAACAGTTGGCTGGCTCGTCGGATACCTTCGAAGGCACGGGTGGCATGAGCACCAAGCTCCAGGCAGCCAAGAAGGTGGCCGAGTTTGGCGTGCCCACGCTGATCCTCAATGGTGAGCATGCCGGGCT
>JBHICF010000028.1:0-14540 GCA_046759485.1 Nitrospiraceae bacterium | reverse complement strand
CAGGATGGGCTCGAACCGCTCGAGCCACTTGACCCTGACGCTGTTCACTCGTTTTCGGATCTCCTCGTGGCCATGCGGAAGACGGCGTTTGGTGGACGCCGGTTAGGCGAGGCTTATGAGGTGCTCACAGCAATGGTCGAGGATTCGGAATGCTTCGTCGTGCTCACTCTGTCTGGGGCGATGACCATCGCGAAGATGGGAAAGATCATCAGCTCGATGATCGACCACGGGATGGTCCAGGCCGTAGTTTCAACCGGTGCGCTGATCGCGCATGGGCTGAGTGAGTCGATTGGGAGGGTACATTACCGGCACCAAGCTTCCATGGGGGACGAGGAACTCTACCGGAAAGGGTACAACCGCGTGTACGACACGCTGGAGATGGAAACCAACCTCAACTACGTCGAACATGTGGTCGCGCAGACGCTCAAGCGCCTCGACCTCAATCAAGTCTTCTCCTCTGAGATTCTCACCCGCGAGCTAGGGCGCACGTTAACCGAAGAGCGGGCAGGGGTTGGGATCTTGAAGAGCGCATATCTGAAGGGCGTGCCCGTGTACATCCCCGCCTTCACCGATTCGGAAATGGGGTTAGACGTTGGCATTTGGGCGATGCAGGAGGGCCTCGAGCGGGCGAAAAGCCGCAGTCGAACCGGCGAAGATGACCTGAGTATCCTAAGCCGGATCCATGAGTCCTGTCCTCCGTTCAATCCGTATTTGGATCTCAACAGCTTCACGCAACGGATTGTCTCTGCCAAGCGGTTAGGTATCTTCACCATCGGAGGAGGGGTCCCCAGAAACTGGGCCCAGCAGATCGCGCCTTACGTGGAAATCGGAAATCTCAGGTTGGGGCTGAAGCTTCCGGCCCCACGGTTCCGCTATGGGGTCCGGATCTGCCCGGAACCTGACTACTGGGGCGGGCTCAGTGGCTGTACCTACCAGGAAGGCGTCTCCTGGGGCAAGTTTGTCCCTGTGGAGGAGGGCGGCCGGTTCGCGGAGGTTCTCAGTGACGCGACAGTAGTCTGGCCGTTGCTGATGATGGGCCTGCTTGAGCGCCGACGGTCCAAACACAAAACCTCCTGACATCGCTTGAATCGCAGTGGACGAGAGCCGCCGAAGGCCAATAAGCCTCGTGGGATTCAGCTGCGTTCAGTGCCTCCTTATCAGACTCGCCGATCCACACTGGAGCGCGAAGTGGTCATCGAGTATTTCCGGTCCGGGGGGCCAGGCGGTCAGCACCGCAATGTGACCGAATCTGCGGTCAGGGTACGCCATCCACCGTCAGGTGTCAGTGTTGTCGCGGCTGAGTCTCGGTCCCAGCACCGAAACCGTGAAACCGCGTTCGAACGATTGATCGCGCGACTCGAGAGGCTTAACCGCATCCCGAAGACCCGAATCCCTGTCCGCATATCGAAGCGCGCCGTGGAACGGAGACTGGCCGAGAAGAAACGGCGGCAATCGCTCAAGCAGCTACGTCGCGCAACTCGCAATCAAGATGAGTAAGCATCCATCTCTTAAGAGACGAGCTGTGGTTGATCTCCTCACCCGCTCGAGTCCAGCTGCCTCTCGGCAGGCTGCGATCTGGGCAGGCGTCTGCGTGGTACTCCTCGTGGCTGCAGTGACGAGGGTGACTGCCGAGGATTTCGTTTGGCTGACGCGTGATGACGGTCGCACGCGAGGGAACCCAAATGCTCCGGTCACCTTGATTGAATATTCTGACTTCACGTGCGGGTTCTGCGTGAAGTTCTTCCGAGAGACCTGGCCACAGATCCATGCTCAGTATGTTGCCACGGGCAAGGTGCGATTTATCTATCGGGATTATCCGCGCGCGCTGCAAGGAGCGGGTGTGCATGCTGCCGTCGCGGCACGCTGTGCTGGCGAGCAGAACCAGTATTGGGCGATGCACGACCGCCTCTTTGCCGGGGGAAGGCTGACGGGCGACGTGTTCGAACGTCACGCCAAAGCGTCTGGCTTGGACCTTCCAGTCTTTACGAAGTGCCTCAAGGAGGCCCGCTCAGTCCAGGACATTTTTGGTGACCGGGCAGAAGGCGTTCAACTCGGCTTCCGGGGTACCCCGGGATTTATCCTGGTACCGACGCGGGACCACGATGGGGAGCGACCACTCGCGTTTCCCGGGGCATTCCCGTTCGAGGTCTTCCAGGAGCAAATCGATCTCCTGTTGCAGAGGCTGGAGGCCAAAAGAAAGGGTTGAATTCTTCACGGGGGAATTTTATCCTTTTTGGCGGAGGCGCCAATCATAGGGCGGTCTCATCGAGAAGGGAGCTATGTCAGAGGCACAAGAATTTTGGCCTGTCGAGTGCGAGGACGGCGAACCGGATCTGCTGGTATGCATGTCCTGCCTCAGCGAGGTGTTCCGACGGAAAGTGCCTGTCCCCTCCTGCCCGACCTGCCAAGGGGTGTCTACGTTCGAGGCATTTACGCTCGACTCCATCCGAGAGTGGGGCAGCGAGGAACTCATCATGAAGGCGGAGAAGGCGCAAGCCACCCCCGATCCGCCGCCTCAGGCCAACTGGTCACCAAGCATTGAGCCGACCGACTAACCATTCTCGCCCAGAGGATCACTCATTGTGGGTAGTACGCGCTCATTCCTGATCGGCGACCAGTGGCGACACACGTCCGCGACGCGGCGAGTGGTCAACCCCTTCAACGGCGACGTGGTCGGCGAGGTCTGCCAGGCGGGGAAACCCGAAGTCGAAGAAGCCATCCACCTGGCCGTGACCGCGTTCCCGCACATCCGGCGCTTACCGGCTTACGTCAGGGCCAATGCCCTCAAGAAAATAGCTGGCTCGCTGGCTGATCAACAAGAAGATCTGGCGCGCACGATTAGCAGCGAAGCAGGAAAACCGATAGCGGATGCCAGACGGGAAGTCAGTCGTTCAATCCAGACGTTCACCATTGCCGGCGAAGAAGCGAAACGTGTACCAGGTGAGGTCATCCCACTGGATCTTTCACCCGGCATGGAACCGCACGTTGGGATGGCTCGCCGGGTTCCAATCGGTCCAGTGGTGGGTATTACTCCCTTTAATTTTCCCTTAAATTTGGTGGCCCACAAGCTGGCGCCCTCCCTAGCCTCTGGGAACCCGTTCGTGCTCAAACCGGCGCCTCAGACGCCCCTGACCAGCCTCCGCCTCGCCGAGATCGTGGTCGATTCCGGGTTGCCACCGGGTACGCTGAGCGTCTTGCCATGCGAAAACACGTTGGCCGAACAAATGGTGGCGGATCCGCGCTTCAAACTGCTGAGCTTCACGGGAAGTGCAGCGGTGGGATGGAAGCTGAAGGAGAAGTGTGGGAAAAAGCGGATCGTGCTGGAACTTGGCGGCAACGCCGGCGTCATCGTGGAACCCGATGCGGACTTGGACACGGTGGCACAGCGGTGCGTGGCTGGTGGGTTCGGGTATTCGGGACAGACGTGCATTTCCGTACAGAGGATTTTTGTCCATGACGCGGTCTACGATGGATTCCTCGACCGGCTGCTGGGCCGGGTCAGCGCGCTGAAGGCCGGAGATCCCGCCGATGAGTCGACGGTGGTGGGCCCTCTCATCGATCAGGCGGCGGCGCGTCGGGTGGAGGAGTGGATTGAAGAGGCTGTCTCTGCCGGAGCCCGCGTGCTGGCTGGCGGGAAACGATCGGGCTCGGTTGTCGAGGCGACAGTCTTGACCGATGTCAGGCCGGACATGAAAGTATACTGCCAGGAGATTTTCGGGCCAGTCGTCACCATTGCACGGTACCGGACATTCGATGAGGCGCTGGAAGCCATGAATACCTCATCCTTCGGACTCCAAGCCGGAATCTTTACCCGAGATGTCAACCGAGTCTTTCGAGCCTACCGTGATCTGGAAGTAGGCACGGTGCTGGCCAACGAAATTCCTACCTTCCGTGCGGATCAGATGCCCTACGGCGGCGTTAAAGACTCTGGGCTTGGGCGCGAAGGGGTACGATACGCCATCGAGGACATGACCGAATTGAAACTCTTGGTGCTCAACCTCAAGGACGTGTGAAACCGAGGGCGCCCACACGAGAGAAGCTTTCCAAAAAAACTCGCCAGAATATATTGCGGAAACGCTGTTAAATTGATACAACTGCAACCCGATGCGAGGAGAGCGATCCTCTGGCCAAATCTCTGACCATTGTCTGGCACCTGACGGAATCTAATCGTTCCTTCGGTCTAGAGGGATCTTTAATGGCGGGCCGCAAGGCCTGTCCTACATAGCGGAGGGAGGCAAGATGGTTCCAACGCATCTGTTTCTGACCCGAGGCGTCGGAGTTCACAGAGAAAAGCTCGCATCCTTTGAGCAGGCCTTGCGGCGAGCGGGCGTTGCCTACTGCAATCTTGTCAGTGTCTCGTCGATCCTCCCGCCTGCTTGTAAGATTATCTCACGGTCTCGAGGCGAAGGTCTCATCAAGCCCGGCGAAATTACGCATTGTGTGATGGCGCGCTCAGAAACCAATGAGCGGAACCGCCTCGTCTCCGCTTCCATTGGGTTGGCAATACCTACGGACCGACGAACCTATGGCTATCTCTCTGAACATCACGCCTTTGGAGAAACTGACGAAGAGTCCGGCGAGTACACGGAGGATCTGGCCGCGCAGATGTTAGCGACAACGCTTGGAATCGAGTTCAACCCCGATTCGGCATGGAAAGAGCGCGAGCAGGTCTTCAAAATGGGTGGGAAAATCGTTCGGACTATGAACATCACGCAATCAGCGATTGGCAAGGCCAATCGCTGGACGACCACCGTTGCGTTGGCCGTGTTTATCCCGCTCGAAAACCTGCCTCAGAAAACACGCAGTAGAAGGTGAGAGTGTGAAGCTGCCTGACGGCTGGCTGCAGTATGGATGTCAGTGAAATTGCACCGGCTGAGGATTTGGTGGCTGCTCAATTCGCGGTTGCGCGGCTGATCGATCGCATCCTCGGCAGGGTTAGAGCAACGGGCGGCGCCCCCAGCGTTCGGGTCGCTGACCGCCATACTCCTAACCGGTTCGCACACACTGAGCCATTTTCCATACCATGTCCTCGGTGAAGGTTACCGGAGAGAAACGCTGGCGACGATCGATTGGCAAGACATCGCCACCTCAGCCTAAGCATGCCCCTCGCCCCTGCCGGATCAATCGATTCTTTACCCAGCAGGGCATCTGTTCTCGACGAGAGGCGGATCGATTAATCGAAGAAAGGCGCGTCACCATTAACGGACGTGTCGCGGTGCTAGGAGATCACGTTGGCCCGGCTGACGTCATTGCGCATGATGGTCTCCAGATTCCTCGTGGCAATAAGGCGGTCTATATCAAGTTTCATAAGCCAGTGGGGATCACCACCACCACAGAGCTGCACATTCCTGGTAATATTATTGCTTACATTGGGCATCCGGCCCGTATTTTCCCGATCGGTCGATTAGATAAGGACTCATCCGGGTTAATCCTGCTGACGAATGACGGGGAGATCGTCAACCAAATTCTGCGGGCCGAGCAAGGTCATGAGAAAGAATACTTGGTCAAGCTCGATCGGGCGTACGATCTGGCGTTCCTGCAGAGGATGGGGAGGGGTGTGGTGATTCTCGGGAAACGCACGCGTCCCTGTCGAGTAACCCGACGGGGACCTCGCGAGTTCGGCATCGTGCTCACAGAGGGTCGGAACCGACAGATCCGGCGCATGTGTCAGGAGCTAGGGCATCGAGTTGTTGGGCTGCACCGAATACGGATTATGCATCTGAGTCTTGAAGGGCTGCCCGTTGGACGATGGAAGAACCTGTCTGAGGATGAGCGCTCACGGCTCTTGGCGACCCTCCGTCGACCAGCCACGGAGGCGGGGCAGTAGTGCAGGGCAGGCAGGCCTCCATCACACGCAGGTCAAGATGCTGGCGTGTTGCCTTAGCCTTTCCCGTATGTGTATCAATATTGGTCATGACCCTCTACGGCTGCGGATCCCTGGCGAGCGTCATCCTGAAGCCAGAGGTGAAGCGCGTCACCATGAATGTCGTGGGAATGGATTTCGAGAAAGCTGACCTGATGTTCGATGTCGAGGTCGAGAACTCCGGATCGACCAGCGTGACGATCGCAGGCTATGACTATGACCTGGAGGTTGAGGGACAGCCATTCTTGAGTGGCATGTCTCACGACAGTTTCCAGCTGAAGCCAAACGCAGTGACCCTGGTTCAAGTTCCGATCTCGATCGAGCTTCACGAACTCTTCAAGCAGGTCGGATTGTTAATGACCCGCTCGGAGGTCTCTTACAACCTAGCTGTTGCGATGACGGTTAAGAGTCCTGTCGGTGAGTTCCGAATGCCCTTCCAGAAAGAGGGCACGATTTCATTGTACGGAGACTCCTAGGCGGATCGGGACCAGAGCCCGGAGGAACATGATGGGGACGTGGTTTCATGCCTGATCGACCGCAGAGGAAACGTGCGGATGTCTATGCCGCGCTCAGGCGCCTGCTCCACGCGGTGGAGCATCAAAAAGTCGTCCGTGTGAATGGAGCCGCGATGTCCGTCCGTCATCCAATCGCGGTCGAGCTGAGAGCAACGCGAAGTTTGGTTTCTGGGGATCTGCATATCGGATTGTCCTGGCGACAGGGGACCCGCAACGCAAAAGGGACACCTCCGCTTGTCGGTGTGTTAGGCGGGAGCAAGTCTGACTTCCCGATTCTCCAAAAAACGGTGGAAGTGTTGACGCACCTCGGAGTCCCGAGCGAACTGCTCGTGGTCTCGGCGCATCGGACGCCAGATCGTCTGTTCGCGTATGCGGAGCAAGCGGCGGGGCGGGGTATCGAGGTCATTGTGGCTGGTGCTGGGGGCGCGGCCCATCTTCCGGGGATGCTGGCGGCTAAAACGTATCTCCCTGTCATTGGTGTGCCCATTCCCACCCAAAGCCTCCAGGGCATTGATTCGTTGCTCTCGATCGCCCAGATGCCAAGAGGCATTCCGGTTGCGACCGTTGCGATCGGCGGGGCCGAGAATGCCGGGCTGTTGGCCGCGCAAATCCTCGCCGGCCGCTATCAACTGATCCGAGAACGGATTAAGGCCTTTCGGGCCAAGCAGTCGAAGGCCGCATTACGATCGTCGCCCAAGGCGCGACATTGGCGCCGTCAGACGCGGTAATCGGAGGAGGACGGCTTGAGCATGCTGTCACAGAGAGGGTCTCACCCCGTGCTTGAACTGGGGACTACGCTTGGCGTTCTTGGTGGTGGTCAGTTGGGTGCGATGTTCGCGGAGGCTGCGCGACGTCTTGGGTACCGAGTCGCGGTGTGGGCGCCTGACCCGGAGGCCCCTGCCCTGAAAATCGCAGACCTGCCCATCGTGGCATCTTTCACCGACCCATCCGCGCTGGAGTCTTTTGCGGGGTCAATCCAGGCTGCCACCTACGAGTGGGAGAATGTTCCAGCTTCCGTGATCGCAGAGCTCGAGCGACGCATGTCAGTCAGGCCTTCGGCGCTCGTGCTGAAGCTGTTGCAGAATCGGCTTGAGCAGAAGACGTTTCTGTCAAGCCACGGGTTCCCGGTGGTTCCCTTTCATGCCGTGACCTCGCCTGACCTCCTTGCTGTACCGGAGACCGTCGGGTACCCCTCTGTGTGCAAGACCGCCACCTTGGGGTATGACGGGAAGGGGCAGTGGCGTCTCGGAGGACCGCATGACCTGCTCGCGTTGCGCGACACACTGCGTGGGCAGAGCGCCTCGCAACGTGGATGGATCCTGGAGCAATGGATGCCGTTCGAGAAGGAACTCTCCGTCCTCGTCGTCCGGTCCAGTGAGGGTGATCGGCGTGTATACCCGGTGGTGGAGAATGTTCACGAGTCCGGCATCTTGAGGCTCACGCGTGTGCCTGCCGAGGTCACATCCGCTGTTTCGGATTCGGCGGCCACGCTGGCCGCAAGTGTGATTGATGTCTTGGAAGGCGTAGGCGTCTTTTGCATCGAGCTGTTCCTCATGGCGGATGGTAGACTCTACGTCAACGAAGTTGCTCCCCGCCCGCACAATTCCGGTCATTACACGCTGGATGCGTGTACGGTGAGCCAATTTGAGCAGCAAGCACGTGCCCTCTGCGGTCTTCCTCTCGGCGAGGTCCGGCTCCTCTGCCCGGCTGTGATGCTCAATCTGATCGGAGATGATTTGGCCCGCGTGAGTCGTCACGAGGGACTGGCGACGTTGCTACGGACGCCTGGAGCTCGGTTGCGTGTCTATGGCAAGCAGGCATCGCGACCTGGTCGGAAGATGGGCCACGTCACGTTTCTTGGTGATAAAGAGGAGGATGCATGGAACACAGCGATGGCAGCCTGGAACCTCCTGAGAAGTCCAGAACTGGAATCGATGACGCAGTGACCGATACCTTTATAACGCGGGTCGTGTAGCGATGCCAAGTTGCCCCCGATGCGGCATGTGGATGGTCCGCCAGGCCGCCCGACGCAATACGCTCGAACAATTCTTGCGTATCCTTACCGTTTACCCCTTCAGATGCCAGCTCTGCACACACCGTTTCTTGAGCTTTTTGGGGAAGCCCACCGTGAATCCGCATCGGGACTATGAGCGAATCCTGGTCAGATACCCGGTACGCTTCTCCTCGGCGTTTTCCGAAGAGCCGGCTAAAGAGGAGGAGGGGGCTGTGGTCGATCTTTCGATTCGAGGGTGCACCGTCACCAGCCCTATTCCGGTGCCCAAGGACGCCTGCCTTCGTTTAAAGATCGAGCTGACTGACCAAGACTCACTGATCACCGTCGATGGCGCCATCGTTCGCTCGACCAATGACAAACGGTTTGGTCTTGAATTTGTGAAGATCCGTTCCGAGGAGGAGGAACGGCTCCGTGGGATCATCCAAAGCCGGTTGTTTGGTCGTCCCTACTAGACGAACAGAGCCCCCCAGCCTGGCGAGGCCTTGTTACCAATCCAGTGGACGCCAAGAGGCATGGCGGCGTCGGGCAAAGAATGGAACGTCTGGACGCTTGAAGAGC
Organism: Nitrospiraceae bacterium; assembly: GCA_046759485.1. Taxonomy (GTDB): domain Bacteria; phylum Nitrospirota; class Nitrospiria; order Nitrospirales; family Nitrospiraceae; genus JBHICF01. The sequence continues at coordinate 5,590 of JBHICF010000028.1, read as the reverse complement.
CCGATCAGCGCCAGGCCGGCGACGAACCCCCCGACATGGGCAAACCAGGCCACACCGCCACCGGATTGGCCAAGGGTGACGCTGCTGCTCAACATTTGTAGCAGGAACCAGAATCCGAGGACCAGGCCAGCGGGCACGTACATCATTCTGATGAAGAACCCCAGTGGAATGAGCACCAAGACCTGGGCGCGGGGGAAGAGAAGCAGGTAGGCCCCGAGGACCCCCGAAATGGCACCACTCGCGCCCACCATCGGGATGGTGGAAGAAGGGTCCGTGAGTGCGTGACTGCCCGCCGCGAGAATCCCACAGATCAGGTAAAAGATGACAAACTTGGCGTGGCCCATGACGTCCTCGATGTTGTTCCCGAAGATCCACAGGTACAACATGTTCCCGATGAGATGCATCCAGCCACCGTGGAGAAACATGCTCGTCACGAGGCTGAAGGAAGCGGGCAGGGCAGTCGAGTCGACCGAGGAGTCGAGGGCGTATCCGAAGAGCGCCGCGGGGATCGCGCCATAGTGGAAGATGAATTGTTGGGAGAGAGTCGGCGGAAGGGACACTTCGTAGAGAAAGACCAAGCTGCAAGCAACGATGAGCGCCACCGTGACAAAGGGCGTCACGGTCGTCGGATTGTCATCATGAAGCGGAATCATGGGGATACCTGAGGCAGAAGAGGACGAGGAATCGGAATCACATCAAGTCGAATCAGCCCCACATCGTTCCGCGCCCTACGGGGCCCGTCAGGATTTCCTGCTGTTCTTCGTCCTCTTCCCTTTGCGTTCTGAGATCGGATCGATGAGAGAGGGTTGCTTGGGGTCAAGGGGCACCGAGAAGCCAGCCGCGTGGGTATGGCCTCCTCCCCCGTAACTGGTCGCAATTTCGGCCACGTCAGCCCTACCCTGTCGGGAACGGAGACTGTAATACCGTCGGCCGTCACGGTCGTGCCAGATGACGCAGAATGGGTAGCCGTCAGACAATCGCTCGCCAAGCTGGCTGGTAAGCACCGCGCTTTGCACGGCCGGTACTGTCGCTCCATGGAAGGACACAAGCGCTGCCTGCGAGGCAATTTTTCTGACCAGCTCGTTTTCATACCGGAGGATCGCCCGGCCTTCCGCTTCCAGGGTCTCCTTGCGGAGCTCGTCCCAGACCTGAAAGTCGAATGGGTACGATGCCAGCGCCGCATTGATCTCTCGACTGTTCGGTAACGCCCACTGCCACAGATCTTTGTCTTGGATGTATTGGAGCAGCCAGGGTGTCGGGACATCGTGTGCCCATTCCCACGCCAGTACGGCTCCAGACTTTTTCTGATCGAAATACGCGAAGGGAAGTCCGGCTAGGGCCTTCTCAGCAGTGATGTGATGATCCAACACCTTCAGGCTTGCGGCTTCACCTGCGATGGACTCAAGAGTTGGACGAGGATAACTGAAGTCGACGATGACAACGTGACGTCCAGGGAGCCCGGCGGGCAGTGGCATACCATGGGCGACGGGGATGAACTGGGCTGTCGGAACTCGCTTCCAGATGGCCCAGGCGGCTCCAAAGCCATCCAGGCAGTCTGCGTGATACAGCACCAGGTCAGGAATGGGGGTAAAGGTGGGGGGTGCTTGGTGATCCATAGGTATTCTCTCAAGCATACCACGAGAAGGGCGACGGATTAAACCTGCGGTGAGGATTGAGCGCGAATAGCGTTCTGAAAGGAAGAGAGATTGAGCCGGCCGGCTACCTAGGAGTTTGGCCAGCTAGGCAGCCCTCTTCTCGAAGCAGGTGAAGAGGCCGCCAGCTCGGACGGCTCTGTATTGATCCGGTCGATGAACTGGCGAAGGCGGCCGGCACTCTTGCGATTATAGCGGAAGACGAGGCGGGGAAGGTCCCTGAGGGTTGGCTCATCCTGCTCCTCGGGAAGAGCAGTCCGCTGCTCGAAGGTCCCCGACTCCAGCAGGTCGTCGAACTCAGCGGCGATAGCGGCCAGCAAGTCGTCCGAGAGACGACGTTTGATCCGCACGACCAGATCACGATCAACAAATCGGATGGAATGGTAGGTGCGGTAGAAGGTCTCGATCTCCTCCACAGCTTGTTCTGCCGATTCGCACACTTTGAACAACGCGAGATCCTCAGCGTCGATCAGGTGACGTTTGAGCAGTTGTTCGGTGATGAAGGCCTTCCATTGATGCCAGTAGTCGCAACCGGGGGCTTGGATGCAGACGATCGGTTGGGGGTTGCTCTTCCCTGTTTGCACGAGCGTCAGCACCTCGAAGCCCTCGTCATGTGTGCCAAACCCGCCTGGGAAGAGCGCGGCCGCATGGGATTCTTTGACGAACATCAACTTTCTGGCGAAGAAGTACTTGAAGTTGATGAGCTTCGGGTCATCGGCAATAACCGCATTGGCGCCTTGCTCGAACGGAAGGCTGATGTTGACACCGAAACTCTTCTCCCTTCCTGCGCCCTCTTGCGCGGCTCGCATGATGCCGTCGGCACCTCCTGTGATCACCATATAGCCAAGTTCGACGATACGTCTGGCAAATCTCGTCGCCAATTCGTAGTTCGGATCGTTGGGAGGAGTCCTGGCCGAGCCAAATACACTGACCTTCGGATGGTCCCGATAGTCCTGAAAGACTTTGAAGGCGTACCGCAACTCCTTCAGTGTGCGATTGAGGATCTTAATGTCAAGCGTGTCGATGTTCGATTCTTTCAGTTTCAGGATGGTCACAATCATTTCCCGCAACAGGACCGCTTGCAGGTTATCGCGTTGATCATCGAGCAACTCTTGGACCTGTGTTAAGATCGTCTGAGTCGTTGGCGAGACGTTGCTTCTGGTCACAGATTTATTCACGCAGGGGAGCCTCCGGTGGATTGGCTGCAGGATGAACTCCTTAAATTGTACTCAATACTCGGCGGGCGGTCAAAGTGCATCTCCTTTTTCGTGTGGCTTGTCAAACCCAGTAAACGACCGGTACACTGGCCTTGGAACTCCAAAGCCTGAGGCTCAGATGAGTTCGACCGATCAAGAATTTCTTCGGCGTGTATGTGACGTTCCCTATCATGGTCTGGGGTTGTCTGTGGACGTCTATTCGCCAGACCTACGGGAGCTGCGTGAGACCCTGGATGCCCAAGGAGTGACGCATGACTATTTGGAGGTCTTTAAGGCCGCCTCGCATGCCTTAAGGTCAGTTCGTGAGCATCTGCTGACGACGCGGATTGCCTACCATGCTGAAGGACTGTGGATTACTCAGCCGGACTTCGAGACCGCCTATCCCTGGGAGGTCGAGTTGGAAACGGCGGCCGAGCACCTGGGGATTTTAGAGAGCCGATGGCTCAATCACGAATGTGCGGCCAAGCAGATGGCAGGCTACTCCTTTGGGACCTACCTTCCTCCTCTTTTCACCCAGGCCAGCGCCGATATCACGGCGGAGAACGTCACGCGGGTGCAGCAGCGGTTGGACCGGCTCTGCTCCGCTATTGGGCACCCTGGCGCCTTGTTCCTGCTTGAAACGCCACCGCTCACCTATTTTGCGTTCGGTGAGTTATCGATGCCGGAGTTCTTCCGCCGGTTGACCGATCTGACTCCGTGCGGAGTCGTGCTGGATATTGGCCATCTCTGGACCGTGTACCGGTACACAAGCCAGTGGAAACAGACCTCGCTACAGCGATTTCTGGCTGACTTCTTGGATTCGTTTCCCCTCGAACGGGTGGTTGAAGTACACCTCGCTGGACTCGCTTCGCATGAACTGAGCCAAGCTGACCAGACACCTTTCTCGACCTCCGTCGCACCGCCCCTATGGATTGACTCCCACGGGGCTCCGGTTCCCGAAGTGTTACTGGAAATGCTCGCGCAGACCCTTTCCCATCGCGGCCTTCGAAGCCTGAAGGCCGTGGGTCTCGAGGTCGACACGAAAGCTGTGCCACAGATCGTGGCAGAGTTTCGTCGGTTGCGGGACTGGTGTGGAGAGACGGTCAAGCGATGGGATCGGGGAGTTGTGTCCGAACTACCGCCAAGAGGTCAAAGCTCGGAAGCACTGGCACGTCCAACCGCGACAGGTTCGGGATCTACCGAGGGAGCGGCCGAGCTGCTCGAGCACTATCGCGTGTATGCGCGAACGGTGAGTGGCCAGACCGTCGCGTGCTTTCCGCTAACCGAGGTGGAGCCGGATGCAGTGGCGATGTACCGGCAGGCCTACCTCCCACATGAGATACTGGTATGGGGTGGAGATGTGCGGGAGATGTTCCCGGAGACCTGGCATCATCTCGACCGAGCGGACATCCCGCTTAATGCTTTTTTTGCCTATTGGTTCCGGGAGCCTCGCACGAGCACGAGTCCCTACGACTTCTTCTTGCTCAAGCTCGAACGGTTCAGCGATTTCGTGGATGAGATCCTCCCCGAGGCAGCGGGTATTGCGCGCCGGGAAGCAGAGGAGCTGCGTGTGGGGTATCAGTGTGCGAATGAACAGATCGAACGTGAGTCACGATCCCATGACCAGGATAAGGAGGTGGTAAGCTGACGCGTCGATCCTGTCGGCCTGTTGGGTAGTCAGCTTCGCGGCCTATGACTCGTCTCGCACCCTCACCCGCCCCGGCCGTCTCCTTCTGGCCGCGTCTGCCGCAACCCATCATCGGTCTCTCCCCGATGGATGGTGTCACGGACGCGCCCTTTCGATTCGTCGTCGCGGAGCAGGGCCCGCCTGACGTCACCTTTACAGAATTCACCAGCGTCGGCGACATCTGCCGAGGTCCGGACTACCTGCTCCACTCCCTCGAGTACAGCGAGAGCGAGCGGCCGATCGTGGCGCAGTTGTACGGCAAGGATCCAGATCTCTTCTACCAAGCCGCCCACGTGGTATGCGAACTCGGGTTCAATGGACTCGACGTCAATATGGGCTGCCCTTCGCGGAATGTGGCAGCTTCAGGGTCGGGAGCTGGGCTGATCCGGACCCCTGAGCTCGCCCATGCCATTTTGCGTGCTGCAAGACAGGGTATTTCGGACTGGGCGGCGGGCCAGTCTCTGGCGGACATTGGACTCAAAACCTCCAGAATAGAAACCCTGCACGCGATGAATCTCCGCCGTCAAGGATGGTCGAACTCATCGCGCCACGTCATTCCCCTCTCCGTGAAGACACGGCTCGGATATGATTCCATTGTGATTGAGCAGTGGGTCAGCCACCTCCTTGAAGCACATCCCGCGGTCATTTCAGTCCATGGTCGAACGCTCACGCAGATGTACAAAGGAGCCGCGGACTGGGATGCGATCGGACGAGCGGCGGCCTTAGCTCGGCAAACAGAGACGCTTCTGTTGGGTAACGGGGATGTCGAGACCATGCGCGACGTGGTGCATCGGGTCTCGACGTGTGGAGTCCACGGGGTCCTGGTCGGGCGCGGGGTGCTTGGCAGTCCCTGGTTCTTTCAGGCGAAGGACCAAGCCCGGCGGGCGCTGGCGACGGGCTCGAATTGCATTCAGGACCCTGAGGTGGAGTTGTCCACGCGGTTTCAAGTCTTGCTCGGCCACGCACGGCGATTCGAAGCGATTGTCGGCAGAGACCGGTTTCCACGACTGCGAAAGCATTTGGGTTGGTACTGTAAAGGGTTTCCCCACGCGGCG
>JBHICF010000027.1:0-14622 GCA_046759485.1 Nitrospiraceae bacterium | reverse complement strand
GTGTCCTCGAGCCGGTATGACAACGACACGGTGATAAGGCCGAAGGCGAGCACGAGTAGCCCGAGGATCGTGATGCCGATGCCCATGAGGAAGCTGCTGAGTGAGGCGATACCGCCGGTCGTGAAAAACACAACGGCAAATGCCAGCGTGCCGAGCCCAACCAGAGCGAACCAGAGCACGGTGATGAGTGCCGATGACCACGGAACTCGCTTGGTACACATCATCCGGGTCGTCCCCCCGCTTTCCTCAAGCTGGATCGAGGCCTTCAGGGGCCATGCCGTGCGAAACCGCATCGAGAATAGGCGGTACTGGGGCCTCAGGAGGATCGTACGCTCGCTGGGGAAGAACCGCGCAATCCCGTGAGGGAGATTGAGGACGCCGTTTTGACCGAAGCGTTCGTGCACCGGGCTCAGCGACGCCAGAGGCAAGAGGTCTTCAGACCGTGCCACTCCACATCCGTAACGGCTGGCTTGAGCGGTGAGACTGGTGAAATGCCACCAGTCCCCAAGCACCAGCATGATTAGCAACAGAGTGGCGAAGACACCTTCGAGCAGCACGGCGTCTACCATATCACGCAGGCAGTCGCCACGGAAAGTTCCCGAAATTCTGCCTCCACGACTTGGTGGCCTGCTCCGACCGGGAGACCGTACAAATGCAAAGAAGTCATAAATTGTTGACTCTTTAAGCCTACTTCGATACAGTAAGCCCCGTCCCTGTACTCAGGTGGGCCTTCCCGATAGGCATCATCCGGGTCTCCCGCCTTAATGTAACCTCCCAGTTGCATAGTTTTCCCGACAGCTCATCCTGCGCAGAAATCTTAAGGAGGAGATCGTGCGAGCGAACGGAGGGTGTATGGATCTAAGGAAAGTCGAGCGGGTGTATTCAGCGTATGCGTCGGTCTATGACCAGACGTTCGGGCGGATCTTTCACGAATCCCGTGAGGCGGTGATCCGGAATCTGGAGATCGTCCGGGGTGAACGGATTCTGGAAGTCGGCGTGGGGACCGGGATCTCGCTCCCGCTCTACCCCTCGTCCTCGAAGGTCGTGGGTATCGATCTCTCGGCCGGTATGCTGAAAAAGGCCCAGAAGCGCCTAATCACCCATCAATTGTCGCACGTCGAATTGATGCAGATGGACGCCGGGCAAATGGAGTTCGAGGATGACAGTTTCGATCTTGTCATGGCGGCGTACGTCGTGACAGCAGTCCCAGATTATCGCAAAGTGGTCACGGAGATGATCCGCGTGTGCCGGCCAGGCGGACGGATCGTGATGTTGAATCACTTTAGCAATGGCAACAAGCTCATCGCGGCCGTCGAGAAAGCGATCTCGCCGCTCTGCCAGCACATCGGTTTCAGGACCGATCTCTCCTTAAGCCATGTCTTGGAGGGGACATCGTTGCTGGTCTCGCGCAGCAAGAAGATGAATCCTATGCGGTTCTGGCACTTTGTGGAATGTGTGAATAGCAAGAACGGTTCTTGTCCTTCTCCGAACTAAGGCGCTGTAGTCGCATCACCCCTACGCCAAGTCGTACGGATCCCAGTCACACTCCCGCTCCTTTCACCCATTCCTAACGGAAGGCTGCCAAGCACGGTTAGAGGTCCACACGTCTACCCCGCTCTCGCGTTCGAAGCGAAGGTGTCCGGTGTCGTTTAATGTGAGGGATGTGGCGGCGGGGCTATTCGTCCAGCTCAGGCACGCGCCTGCGATCACCGAGCCATTCGTCACGCTCCATGACATGATTCCCAGCCAAGCAGGTGCCGGTGAAGCTGTTCGCAATGATGTCGGCCAGAGCCATGAGCAGGTGTCCGGTCCCATCCTGGCGAGGGTCGGCTGTGCGCAGGGTGATGCCAAAGGCACAGCCATCCAGGGGGCCGTAAGCTTGCACATGGATCCCGCCCGCCCGTGGTGAGCTTCCATCCTCAGAGGCAGGAACCAAATACCCTTCCCACTTGAGCGCAGGGTGAGCTGACGCTGAACGCTTCATCGACCGCCAGGCGCACGGCAACCCGGCCTGATCCAAGTGGTCCAGAAACCAGCGCACTGCAGGCAACTTGCCGGTCGGGACCTGGAACGTCCATTCGGTCATCCCGAGTCGCACCGGTCGTGCTGCACTAGGCCTAGACACCTCTTCCAGCTCGGCTTCATCGCAGATGACGTACAGTTCCCCATGCGGGTCAAACCAGAATCTGAGTCGCTTGCCTGCTGCTTCGGCCTGGATGACACCGATCTCGGAGCAATCAGCCCCCTCTTGCTCGAAAATGGAGAAGTCAGTCACTCCTTGCATCGTCAGCTTCGCGACACGGGTCACAGGGACTAGGTCACCGTGCTCCGAGACCGACCGTTCGTAGCGGATCACCGCAGTCAGGACCGTCCCCGCCACAATCTCGCGGCTAGAGCTTTCATCGAACAGCCGCTGCTTGTGGACGTGCAATTCAAGGAGCTGGCCACCCTGGAATGCATCAGAGTGATCCAGCAGCCATGCAAGATCTTCGGCTGTGCGAATACGCCGAATCATGCCTATTATTCTAGCTTAGAATGCCGATGAAGGGCTAGCGATATGTTGGGGGAACCCCCTCAGGCGCGGCATGGAAATTGTCCGGATCCTACTTGACCGTTGATTGCCATCCGGACATTGCAGTAACCTAGTTGATTCTCGAGCCGAGCCGGGTGCGGTTATTCCGGCAGACCCGAGGCCTGGCTCGGAACGGTGCAATCGAGCTCGAAAGGAGTATGCCCTTATGGCGGAATTTCCCATAGAGCCGGCAGGTCGCATTAAGACCTTGCCCCCCTACTTGTTCGCCGCGATCGACGAGATGAAGCAGAAGGCCCTGGCTCGAGGGGTAGATATCATCAACCTGGGCGTGGGAGACCCCGATCTGCCGACGCCAGCTCCGATCATCGAGCGATTGAAGCAGGCCGCTGCCGACCCTCGTCATCATCAGTATCCCTCGTATGATGGCATGCTCTCGTTCCGGCAAGCCGTCACCGCCTGGTATAAACGTCGGTTTGGCGTCACACTGAATGCGGCGACCGAAGCGCTCACGTTAATCGGTTCTAAGGAAGGGATCGGACACCTCCCGCTCGCCTTTATTGATCCGGGCGACGTGGTATTGGTTCCGAGTCCTGGATACCCTGTCTACCCGGTCAGCGCGACCTTTGCGGGTGGCACCTCGCACGTCATGCCGCTCTTGAAGCAGAACTGTTTCTTGCCCGATCTGAATGCCATCTCTCCAGACGTAGCCAGACGCGCCAAACTGATGTTTCTAAACTCACCCAACAACCCAACTGCGGCGGTGGCGGGGAAGGATTTCTTCAACCGTGTGGTCGCGTTCGCCAGGGAGCATCAGGTGATCGTCTGTCATGATGCCGCGTACTCGGAGATCTACTACGACGGGCGACGCCCGCCGAGTTTTCTTGAGGCAGAGGGCGCCATGGATGTTGGCGTGGAATTCCATTCGCTGTCCAAGACGTTCAACATGACGGGTTGGCGCATCGGGTTTGCCGTTGGGAACAGAGACGTGGTAGCAGGCCTGGGTAAGGTGAAGAGCAATCTGGATTCGGGGGCGTTCCAGGCCATTCAGGAAGCGGGCATCCTTGCCCTCCAATCAGACGATCAACTGACGGACCCTTTGCGAAAGATCTACCAGGAACGCCGGGACGTGTTAGTCCAGGGTCTCAGAAAGTTAGGGCTTGATACAGAGATGCCTCAGGCCACGTTCTATGTCTGGGTCGGCGTGCCGAAGGGGTACACCTCTACCTCTTTCACTGCGCATCTGCTGGAAAGGGCTGGTATCGTGACCACACCTGGTAACGGGTTCGGCGAACCGGGGGAAGGCTACATCCGCATGACCCTGACTACGTCGGCCGAGCGACTTGCGGAAGCGGTGGAACGTATCAGGAAGGCGGGGTTATAGCGTCGCCTGATCAGCGACCGGAGCTGCCAATATGGCTCGGGAAACCGTGTTCATCGGGTTTGGGTCCAACGTCGGCGATCGCCTCGATTTCTGCGACCGAGCCATTACGCTGCTGAGCCTCCTCCCCGAGTGCCAGGTGACGGTTGTGTCGTCACTGTATGAGACCGAACCCGTGACAGACGTCGGGAATCCAGGCCCGGGATGGTTTTTAAACGGCGTCGTGAGCCTGGACACCGAACTGACGCCAGGGCGTTTGCTCTCGGCATGCCGGGAGGTGGAACGTGCTCTGGGACGCGAACGGGTTGGTCAAGGAGGACCGCGGACCATGGATTTGGATATCCTGTTCTACGGAGCTCAAATCATCCGGGACTCGGGACTCGAAGTGCCTCACCCTCGTCTTCATCTCCGACGCTTTGTGTTAATGCCGCTGGCTGAACTTGATCGAGCGTGGCGACACCCGGTTTACAATCGCACCGTCGAGGATCTCCTCAGCCATCTCGCAGATACGTCGCAGGTCCGCCGGCTCGACCCGAGTCCTAAGACCCGCTATGGTTCTCGCCCAGCCTGCAACTCCCGAGTGACGCCGTAAACACGCAGCCGTCACGGCACCCCTGGCTATGCGTATCATCCGAACGGTGGAGGTGATGTCGAGCTGGAGTCGTGCTCGACATCGTCAAGGCCAGGTGATTGGCCTGGTGCCGACCATGGGGGCGCTCCACGCCGGACACGGAGCTCTGATCAAGGCGGCGCGGTCGAAGTGCGATGTCGTGGTCGTGAGCCTCTTCGTGAACCCCCGCCAATTTGGGCCAGGCGAAGACCTTGTTCAATATCCGCGACAAATCACTGCAGACGCCGCATTGTGCCGACGAGAAAATGTTGATGTGTTGTTCACGCCGGCGCGAGCGAACGTGTATCCCAGCAACTTTCAGACATCGATCTCCGTGAGGAAACTTTCGCGACGCTGGGAGGGTGAAAATCGGCCAGGCCATTTTGAGGGCGTGGCTCTCATCGTGACGAAACTCTTGAGTCTGGTGAGACCGGACCGAGCGTTTTTCGGTCAGAAAGACTTTCAGCAAGCCGTGGTGATCAGACGGCTGATTGAAGACTTGAACCTCGGTACCCGCATCGTCGTATGCCCAACGGTGCGGGAGCCTGACGGGCTAGCGCTCAGTTCTCGAAACGGGTACCTGTCTTCGATGCAACGACGTGCGGCCTCGGTCTTATATCGCGCATTGAGAGCCGGTGGAGACGCTGTCCGCACCGGCACTCGGTCGGGTGCGCGAATCAGGAGAGTCATGCGCCAGGTGGTGGGTCAACAACCACAGGCTCGTATTGACTACCTTGCCGTGTGTGACCCCGATACGCTTGAGCCGCTAGAACGCATCACTCATCGGACTATTCTGCTGGGCGCCATCCGGGTCGGTCGCACTCGCCTCATCGACAACCTACTGATCAAGTGCTGACTCCTTCCAGTGGCCTTTCATCGCCATGCGTGAAAGGTAGGCTGCAACACATCGACCTCCAGTTCCAGTCTAGACCTTGTGGAGAAGACCGATCGCAACCCGCTGAGGCTGGGTTGAGCGGTTAGGGAGTTGGCTGATTGTGAGACCGCTCCTGTCTGGCGAGGATAGGCTGAACTTTAGCGGGAGAGTACGTGGAGGGCTTCACCCATTTGCCGTCTGCACGTTTATAACCACCTACTTTGCTCATATTGGACCGATGGACCTCTCGGAACACAGGTGCCATGTCAATGCCGCACGAGACCGCCGTGCCATAGACCACATACAGCAAGTCCGCCAGCTCCTTCGCTACCGCAGTCTGATCTTGTTGGTGTAAGGCGTGCTGCAGTTCATCAAACTCCTCTTGAATCAATCTCACCCTAAGCGATCGAGTCGCCTCATCAGGAATGGTCGGAACCGTGGCGATCGCGATGCCGAACATGCGGTGAAATTCGGTCACCATGCGCTGCGCTTCGCTCATATGCGATGGTCTCCTTCCTGTTATTCGACTGGCGGAGCCGGCCGAGGAGCCGAGTCCACTGGGTCGAGCTGGGGCACGTCTTTGTCCGAGGCGATGCCCAATTCCTTGAACTTGCGAGCGGCGGGCAGGACGCGTGCTTCAATGGAACTGACGGCCCTGTTGTAGGCCTGGACGCTTTTATCAAGCGCCTGTCCGACTTCCCCGAGATGCTCAGCCAGGACCGACATCCGTTCAAACAGTTCCTTCCCGAGTCGGCCCGCCTGTTGGGCATGCTCGCTGAGCTGTTCTTGTCGCCAACCATAGGCAACGGCGTGCAGCAGCGCAATGAGGCTGCTCGGCGTGGCGATCACGATTCGCCGCGCGAAACCGTCTTCAACCAAGGTGGGGTCCTGCTCCAACGCCGCCCCGAGGAAATGTTCGCCGGGAAGAAAGAGGACCACGAATTCTGGAGCCTGAGGGAATTGGCTCCAGTAGGCTTTGGCACTCAGCTGATCCAGGTGGGAACGAATCTGCACGGCATGTCGGCGCAAGTGTTCCAGACGCTGATTTTCGTCTGGTGCTTCGAGAGACTCGATGTAAGCCGCAAGGACCGCTTTCGCATCAACCACGATTTGGCGGTTGCTCGGGAGGTGCACCAGCATATCGGGGCGTAACCGTCCTTCTTCGGTCGTGACCTGTGCCTGTTCGAAAAAATCGCAGTGTCGGACCATGCCGGCCAGCTCGGCAACTCGCCTGAGCGTGATCTCACCCCAGCGTCCTCTCACGGTGGGGGACCGAAGCGCTCTGACGAGATTCCCCGTTTCGTGGTGCAGTTGCCGGAGGTGCTGATCCAGTCCGCCGTAGGCAGATTGACGCGCTCCCTCGATCTGATGCAGGAGATCTTCATAGCGTGTAAGGGATTCGTGCAGCGGCTTGACGAGCTCGTTGATCGCCTGGTGTCGCTGTTTCAAGTCGCCTTGAGCTTCAGCCTGTATGGTCGCGAACGAACTTTTCGCGAGTTGCAGGAACGCCTCGTTGTTCGTTTTCAGCGCCTCGCCCGAGAGCGCCTGGAATGCTTCGGAGAGCTCCTGGCGGGCTTGCTTGAACAATGCTTTTTGATCCTCGAGATTTTGAAGCGCCGCTTCGCGCCGAGTTTCGGCAACCGCAGCCTCGATCTCCTGTGATCGACCCTCTGTGCGAAGGCGAAACGCGGCCCAGACCCCAACGATCAGCGCGCCGATGAGGAAACTGACTGCAAGTCCTAAGGAAACGGAGACGATCTCGCCCACGATCATCCTTCCAATTCGTTCGTGCGGTTGCCCCAGCCCTGGCGAAGCCAAGGGTAAGGGAATCGAGAGGACTCGTCAAGGATGGAGCCTGCCCAGTGGATCTGAGTCAAGAGTGTGACGGAGTTGATCCGCGGAAGTGGCACAGGAGAGATCGATGGCAGCACCATGCGATTGAGCCGACATGATTGGCTCGCTACCGATCATGGGTATCCAGCCGGAGAACTTCTCCTCTTGTTGCATCAACGGCAATGTGGTCGCCGTCACGAAGGAGCCGCGTGACGTTGAGGACATTCGCGATCGCAGGGATTCCATACTCACGTACGATGATCGCGCCGTGAGAGAGCGTTCCACCCATCTCGGCCACCAGCCCTGCAGCGAGACTCATCAATGGAGCCATGCCGGGATCGATGACCGAGCAGACCAGAATATCCCCCTGTGCCACTTTGGGTGGGTCTCGGGGGTCTAGGACCAGACGGGCCGGCCCGGTGGCGAGGCCGGCACTGAGCGGAATACCTGTGAGGATCTCGCGGGCTGTCTTAATACCTCTGCTGGCCTGGACATCTTGTTCTCCCCTGCTGACACCTGACAGAGGGGATGTCTGGCAGATCACCGTAGGAGGTATCAGGTCAGGCGCAGTCTGTGCAGCATTGACGTCGCGCTCGGTTCTGCGAGCTGCCACCACTCTCCGCCACTCACGCTGCGTGTCGTCCAAGACACTGCTCACTTCATCCTGAGTGAGAAAGAATAGATCCTCAGTTCTTTCCAGGACGCCCCGCCCCGCCAGCTTCTGCCCCAGTATGAGAAGATACCGGCGCACGCCAGCCAGGTAATGAGCCAGATAATGGCGGTTGGCTTCCCGCAGAGCGAGGAATCGGCACAATGATCCATAGCACCATCGAAACCAAACCCACTCGTGCCAACGCCAGCCGAATGCATTCCGAATTCGGGCGAGAGCCGCTTCACGCTCGGCATCCTGGTCCCGCCGGGTGTGCTCTACAGAGCGGGCGGCGCCGGCCTGCATGTGCGCACGGATAATTCCCAGCACGTACTCGGGTGTTTCGGAAAATCGCGGCACTATGACGTCTGACTCGCCGAGCGCTCGGTGACCGTACTCCCTCAGGTATCGATCCAGCGATTCCAACACTCGCGTTCCCGCCAGGTGCGATCGGAATCCTCCAGGAGCCCACGGTTCCGCCAGCAAGAAGTCTCTCGACAATCGTTCTCCACGTGCTTGTTCGGACAGTTCGGCCAGCCATAGAATCTGATTCGCACTGATGATGTTTCCAAGTCCCCGAATGGTGGCGTTGAGTAGTGGTCTCCAGTCCTCGCCTAGCCGGCGTCGCAGCTGCAGATCAAGCCCGTACAGGGCCTGGGAGACACCGGTGACAATCGCGAAGGTCAAATCGTTTGCATCCGCCTTCAGTCTCAGTGCCTGCAACTGGTCGAGCAGGGTTTGCTCTGTCAGAGTGTCGCGCTCTGTATCGGACGGGACATTTCCCAGACTCTTCAGCATCGCAAATCGCGCGGGAGCTCGCCACACGGCCATCCAAACCTTCCACTGGAGATGGATCCCCGCCCGGACCCATTTCCACCAGGACAATTGGGGAAGCTCACCTGGGAAAGGCTCGGGGACACCTCCCATCTGCTCGGTGACGTGCACCGGATCGCCGCCCAGTTGGGCCATGAGGGCTTGAAAGAGCGTCACGTTAAGATAAGGCCGGCCTCCGACGACACGGGTCGCCGACATGCCGAGGGGGATCACACATCCGATCTCCCGATAGTGTCGGATGATGTGATGTTCCATGAACTCGTGCACGTACGAGAGGGTGAGTGGGGATGGAAGCTCAGGTAATGTCTCCTTAAAATTTGCGCGAGACCAGGCGCAGGTCCCTGCTGACGGATAACACCACGGTTGTTTCGATGGAATCGATCGGGCCTGTAGCAACCACAGATCCTGTCCGTCGAGTGCCCATTCCACGTCCACAGCATGGCCCGCGCATTGCTCGACCTGCTTCACGAGAGCGCCGAGCGCGAGGACCTCATGATCTTCCAATGCCGGCCGGTTACGATCGTGCTCTGCAACCAGCTGGTCGATCAGCCCGGAGCGACCTGCCACACAGGCCATCCTCTTCCAGGTGGTACTTCGTTCGACGATTCTGGCTGACTCCGGACCATCCCCAATTTCCAACACGAACTGATCTGGACGGACCAATCCACTGACGAACGGCTCCGCGAGACCAACCACGGCATTGATCAAGACACAGTCGGGCCGGCCCGTGATGGGGTGGCGCGAATGCGCCGAACCCGCTGTCCGTGGCGTGAGGAGTGGCTGTAAGATTACCGCCATTGCTGGAACTCTGCGTTCCGGCTCCGGTACCGGCTGGTAGGCGAAGACAGTGTCTGTCCACAATGAGGCCCAACATTCGAGGATCGCTCCCGGGATCGCATCCCGGCTGACGCCAAGCACCGTGCGAAACAAACCGGCGTAGGAGGCATCTGCGCCGTCCTCATTGGAACCGGACGATCGCACCGCCCAAAGGCGGGTCTGCCCCGCCGTGCGGCTTCCCAATGACTTGGCTTCCAGGCGGTCCAATTCGTGGGCGAGTTGGTCGAGGAGCACCCGAGGTAAATTCATCGAAAGGATCCGCTGACGCTGCTCACTGAGGACACGACGGCGCTCGGGCTCACGTGCCTTCCTCGCACGGACCCAAAGCAAGGACTCATCCAGCCCCGCCGACCGAAAGGACTCGTGGTAAGCCTCGGTCGTCAGACAGAGCCCCTGGGGGACAGAAAAACCGTTGCGCATCAGGCTATACAATCCGGCAGCCTTGCCCCCGACAAGCGTCGGGTCCGAGGAGACCCCTAATGGCAGGACAAATGGGTGGCTCATGGTGATCGGAGACTGGTGATGGCAGGAGAATTATAGAACAATGAGGAGGTATAAATCGTTCACGTTGGTGCCGGTAGGACCGGTGATGATGTGACCGCCCAGCTTCTGAAAGAAGTGGTAGGAAGCATTACGGCGGAGCGCGTCGACTGCGTCCATGCCGAGGCGCCTGGCCCGATCGACCGTGCCGCCGTCCGCTACAGCGCCAGCGACATCCGTTGGCCCATCAATCCCGTCAGTTCCGAAGCCTACAACCCAGACATTCTTGAGGCCCTTGATCTCCACGGCTGCGGCCAGTGCAAACTCCTGCGCCCGCCCGCCTTTCCCCTTCCCACGGACGCTGACGGTCAGCTCTCCCCCCCCAATGACACAGGTCGGGCGCCGGGCCGGCTTCCCCGAGGACACAATCCTTCTCGCCATCTTCCCGAACACGCGGGCGGCATGACGCGCGTCGCCGGTCATCGGCATAGACATCACAACGGGCCGTAGTCCAGCGTCACGAGCGGCGCGTGAGGTGGCAGTGAGTGCCAGGCGGTTGTTGCCAATGATCACATTCTGCACGCGGCGAAACACCGGGGCCCCCGGTTTTGGTGTTTCAGCCACTTGACCACGCCGACCTGTAGAGAGATGCATGCGGACCTTGGCCGGGGTCGCGTTCCAGATTCGAAAGCGCCGAAGGATTTTGCAGGCGTTTGCGTAGGTCGTCGGGTCGGGTGCAGTCAGACCGGAGCCTATGGTTCCCAGGTCATCCCCGATCACGTCGGACAAGATGAGACCGACGACACGGGCGCGCGTGGCCGCAACCAATTGGCCTCCTTTGAGAGTGGAGAGATGTTTGCGAACCGTGTTGATCTGCTGGATGGTTGCCCCGCTTCTTAACAAGAGATCGGTCGTTCGTTGCTTATCAGCGAGCGGGATGCCAGGCGGAGGTGCTGCTAACAGACTCGAGGCCCCGCCTGATAGGAGCACAAAGAGGAGATCCTGTGGAGTGAGTCCCTTGACCAGTGACAGAAGCCGCTGGGCGGCTCGCTGCCCTGCCCGGTCCGGCAGGGGATGTCCAGCCTCTACCAGCTTAATCCGTGCGGTGGGGACACCGTGACCATGCTTCACGACCACCAGGCCGTCGTGGAGCCTAGGTCCTAGAATGTGCTCGAGGGCGACCGCCATGCGCCCTGATGCCTTGCCCGCTCCCACGGCCACAACACGCATGTGGGCGCGAAGGTCATACACACGCCGTCCGACGCACAGGCTGGTCCCGCGACGTGTGACAAGCCGTTCAATTGCCACGGCGGGACGAGCGGCTGAGAGCCCGGATTCTAGCAGGGGCCCGAGCAGCGAGCGGATCCGTGGCTCATGCACACGAAGGCGCATTGATCGCTCAGAGGACTATGGCGCGTGATCGTGGTTTGGGCAATTGGCAGGACAGCTTCGCTTGGGAACTTTGATCTTATGCGTACCTCGCGGGAGATAGCTGCGTCTGATTTCGGGGTTCAGCAGCTTGAGCTCTCGGTAATACGTCCCATACTCTTCAGCGATGGAGGCTAAGTGCCGCAAGGATTTCTTGACCCTCACGGTGACCATCTCGGTATCCAGTGGGACGTACAAATCGTCCGGCGATAAGCCCAGGTATCGTTCGGGTTGTGAGAAGATCTCCTTCGCCACAATGATGCGGGGCACGTACCGCATGGTTTCATTGACATAATGGAGGGACCAATAATCTTTCACTTTCTGTTGCTTCAGCAACTTTTTGATCTTGACCTCTCCGGCATTGTACGCCGACATCGCGAGGAACCAGTCGCCGAACATGTCATGCAGGACGCGCAAGTGTTTAATCGCTGCCTCAGTGGACTTCTCGAGATTGCGCCGCTCGTCATGCCATTTGTTGCTGCGCAACTTATAGCGTTTCCCGGTCGATCGCATGAACTGCCAGGGCCCGGATGCGCGCGCACGCGAATAGGCCCCCGAGAGGCACTTGCTCTCCACCAGCAGGATGTATTTTAAGTCGTCAGGGAGACCGGCTTCCGCCAACCTTTTCTCCACAGGAGGAAAGCATCGACCAGTCCGCTTGGCCATGATAATGTTCCCACCCTCATTTTCGAGGAACTGATAGTATTCATACTCAACCCGCTCGTGGACTTGCCAGTTCTCAAGCGGGACACGGTGGCCAGCGAAAACGAGCTCGTCAGGTAGACGGTAGGAGCTGAGGAACGGACGCTCTCCTAACTGCTTGAGCTCAGGCAGGGTGGCGAGGCGACCTTCAAGTGCGTTGGCACTATCTGGATCGAGTGTAAATGGCGTCGCTTCGTCACCATGTGTCGACCGATCACCATTCAGCTCAGTGCCCGATCCCTTGGATTTCAGCTGATCGACAGTGTCGCGCCCGATGGTGTCAGACAGTGACGCTGGATCAGCGATAGGCTGTGCGCCTGCGGGAAAGGGGCCGGTTATCAAGGCGAGGCTTGCGCAGGCAACTATAAGTGTCAGTTGGCCAAGGCGGCCGGGATAAGGGCTCAAAAATAGGTCGTTCGGGCTCAACATGCGTAACCTTCTTGTAGTACTTCATGCTATCAGGAAGTCTGCAATGCGGCAAGAAACCCACGCATTTTCTATTGTGCTAAACTGGCGATCCATGAACAGCCTCGCGACTAAACGCATTGAAATCCTGAACAATCGTGTCATTTGCTGCACCAGATGCCCGCGGCTGGTGATCTACAGGCAATCCATCGCTCGGTCGAAGCGGCGCCAATACCGGGATTGGACCTATTGGGGAAAGCCGATTCCCGGCTTCGGTGATCCCGCGGCCAGACTCTTAGTCGTGGGACTCGCGCCGGCTGCTCACGGTGGCAATCGGACCGGCCGGGTCTTCACGGGTGATCGGAGTGGAGACTGGCTCTACGAGGCCTTGCATCGCTTCGGGTTTGCCAATCAGGCTCACTCGATCCACAAGCGGGATGGCTTGCGTCTGACCGGCTGTTATGTGGTTGCTGTCGTGCGGTGCGCACCACCAGGCAATAAGCCCAGCCCAGAAGAATTCGACGCGTGCCGTCCCTATCTCAAGGAGGAAATTGGCCTGTTAAAAAATGTCCGGGTGGTCGTGGCGCTAGGGAAGATCGCATTCGATCACTATCTGAAGACTTGCCGAGAGCGCGGGCTCCCGGTGCCCAGGCCCGCCTTGCAGTTTGGGCACGGGGTGTTGTACTCGCTGCCCTGGGGCGTGACTCTCATTGGTTCCTACCATCCAAGCCAGCAGAACACTTTTACTGGAAAATTGACGCGAAGAATGTTCCATTCAGTGTTCAGAAAAGCGCTCTACCACGTGGACGGACTCATCAGGTGAGGATCTTCACCGGAGGGGGGACTCACTCCAGCCTGCTCCGACTTGGTTGGCGTAAGCCGGCCCGGCTGTTAGTTATTTCTGACCTCGTTGGTCCCAGTCAGCGAGGAACTTCTTAAGCCCGATGTCGGTCAGGGGATGTTTGATGAGCTGCTGGAAGACAGCAAAGGGGATCGTACAGATATGGCCGCCCGCCAGAGCTGCTTCGACCACATGCTGAGGATGTCGCACGCTGGCGACCAGGACTTGGGTCTTGAAGTCATAGTTGCGGAAAATTGTCACAATTTGTCGAATCAGTTCCATCCCGTTCGAGCTGACGTCGTCGAGACGTCCGATAAACGGCGACACGCACCAGGCGCCTGCTTTGGCAGCCAGTAGCGCCTGCGTCGGTGAAAAGCAAAGCGTCACATTGACACGAATCCGCTCGGCGGCCAATGTCTTCGTCGCTTTGAGCCCATCCGTTGTCAGTGGGCATTTCACCACAATGTTCTTGTGTACGCGGGCCAACTCCCGCCCTTCTTTGACCATGGCGTCGGCCTCGACACTCACGACCTCCGCGCTGATCGGGCCGTCTACCAAGTCACAGATTTCTAGCAGGACTTCACGGAAGCTCCGACCTTCCTTCGACACCAGTGAGGGGTTCGTCGTGACCCCATCCAAAACCCCAAGGCTAGCTGCCTCCTGAATTTCTTTGACGTTGGCAGTGTCGAGAAAGATCTTCATGATGGATTCCTTTCTTCAGGGTGGAGCCTTCGACCGCTGATGACCATTGTAGGTCCATTGGGATCTGAAAGCAACGATCACTCGTCAACCTCGATCGCGTTTGACAGTCCAACAATTTGGACGCTAGAATCCTTACGAGCGTGTCAGCAAGCTATACTGAATCTCGTGAAGGGAGTGCCAGAACGATGCGTGTAGAACGATCTATGGTACGACGGAGTGCATGGCTTCTCCTTGCTGTGGTCCTCATTGCGGGTTGCGGAGGAAATCCATACCTCGAGGCCTCCTTGGAGCCGGCTGAGTTTGAGGGCAAAGAGCAAGCGTGGTTCGAGGAGAACTGGGGGGCACCGACTGGGAAATCCACTCGCTTCTTCGGAGGTGAAACATGGACGTACTACCGGATTGCCGGAGGGCAGACGCGGCCGCCTTTTTCTAATTTTGATCCAAACCAGTGTCAAATCACATTGAAGTTCGACAAAGAGAAAAAGCTCAGCTCGTACAGCTATTCCGGCTGCTAGG
>JBHICF010000026.1:0-14949 GCA_046759485.1 Nitrospiraceae bacterium | reverse complement strand
GATCGTCCCGATGTTCACGTGGGGCTTCCGCCGCTCATACTTCGACTTTGCCATCGCACCCTCCTTCACTCCCCTCGATTCTTAGCGATGATTCCTTCAGCAATCTGCTTCGGTACCTGATCGTACCGATCGAACTCCATGGTGTAAGTGGCACGGCCTTGCGTCCGCGAACGGAGATCGGTGGCATAACCAAACATCTCGCTGAGCGGGACTGCGGCCTCGACCACTTGCGACCCGCCCCGCACCTTGATGCCATGGATCTTTCCCCGTCTTGCATTCAGGTTGCCTATCACATCTCCCATGAATTCCTGAGGAACCAAGACTTCCACCTTCATGATTGGCTCCAGTATGACGGTGTCCGCTTTTCTGCACGCCTCTTGTAAGGCCATGGATGCGGCAATTTTGAAGGCCAGCTCGCTCGAATCCACGTCGTGATAGGATCCATCGACCAGAGTAACCCGGAGATCCCGTAACGGATACCCAGCTAACACTCCGGACTCCATGCGTTCCTTGATGCCCTTCTCGATGGCCGGAATGTACTCTCGAGGAATGGATCCACCGACGATATCGTTCACAAATTCGAATCCGGTCTCTGGATCAGTCGGTTCGATAGAGATCTCGACATGGCCATATTGGCCGCGTCCACCGGTCTGCTTGATGTACTTACCTTCTGCTTCCGCCGCGCGGCGAATCGTCTCTCGGAAGGCGACTTCAGGCTTCCCCACATTCGCCTCCACCTTGAATTCACGGAGCAGTCGATCGACGATGATTTCGAGGTGGAGCTCTCCCATCCCAGAGATAATGGTCTGAGCCGTTTCCTCGTCGGTTCGGACACGAAATGAAGGATCTTCCTGGGCCAGCTTTTGTAATGAAAATCCGAGTTTTTCTTGATCCTGCTTGGTCTTGGGCTCAATGGCCATGGAAATGACCGGCTCAGGGAATTTCATGACTTCCAGTAAGACAGGATGCTTCTCTGCTGCGAGCGTATCCCCTGTGGTCGTCCCCTTGAGTCCGACCGCAGCCGCGATGTCCCCTGCGTGGACCTCATCGATCTCTTCCCGCTTATTGGCATGCATTTTCAGGAGTCGGCCGATTCGCTCTCTGGTATCTCTTGTCACATTCCGAACCGCCGTCCCTGACTTGAGCGTGCCGGAATACACTCGAAAGTAGGTCAGCTGTCCAGCGAAGGGGTCGGTTAAGATCTTGAAGGCGAGGGCAGCAAACGGCTCTTGATCATTCACTTCACGTTTCACTTCCTTGCTCGTGGAGGGGTCGACGCCCACAACCGGCGGAATGTCCACAGGCGAAGGGAGGTAATCCACGACAGCATCAAGGAGCTGCTGCACGCCCTTGTTTTTGAAGGCCGATCCGCACAGGACTGGGGTCAGTTTCAACGCGATCGTACCTGCTCGGATGGCGCGCTTGATCTCGTCCTCAGTCAGCGCTTCTCCGTTCAAATAACGTTCCATGACCTGGTCGTCATGCTCGGCCACGGCATCCACCATCTTATCCCGATATTCCTTCGCGAGATCGGTTAAATTCGCAGGAATCTCCGCAACCTCGTACTTCGCGCCGAGTGATTCGTCGTCGTACACATAGGCCTTCATGGACACGAGGTCCACTGAGCCCCGGAACTCGGATTCGCGGCCAATCGGCAGTTGGATTGGAACTGGATTGGCACCCAAGCGATCCACCAAAGACTGCACACTCGTGTAATAATCAGCACCGACGCGGTCCATCTTGTTCATGAACGCAATCCGGGGCACACGGTACTTGTCCGCTTGCCGCCAGACAGTTTCCGATTGAGGTTCGACACCCTGCACTGAGTCGAAGACGGCGACGGCACCATCGAGGACACGCAGCGAACGCTCCACTTCGATGGTGAAGTCGACGTGCCCAGGAGTATCAATAAGGTTGATCCGGTGGTCCTGCCAGAAACAGGTCGTCGCAGCGGAGGTGATCGTAATGCCTCGCTCACGTTCCTGTTCCATCCAGTCCATCGTGGCAGCCCCGTCGTGCACCTCTCCCATGCGGTGAGACACCCCTGTATAGAACAGGATGCGTTCCGTGGTCGTCGTTTTCCCGGCATCGATATGGGCCATGATGCCGATATTCCGTGTTCGGTCCAGTGGAAACGATCGAGCCAAGATCTCCTCCGAAAACAAAGGTGCTGCAGTGCCACGCATACCCAGCATACTACGATGCAGAGCATCCGCCGCTCACTCGCAGCGTGGCCCAACTGCAGCACGAGAAAACTGCGCTACCAGCGATAATGGGCAAAGGCCTTGTTGGCCTCAGCCATCCGGTGCGTATCCTCCCGTTTCTTTACCGAAGCGCCAGTGTTGTTGGCGGCATCAATGAGTTCACCAGCCAACCGCTCACGCATGCTCTTCCCACCCCTGGCCATGGCATACTGCGTAATCCAGCGCATGGCCAGGGACATGCGCCTGACAGGCCGAACTTCAACCGGGACTTGATAGGAGGCTCCGCCGACGCGGCGGGACTTCACTTCCACGACCGGCTTGACATTATCGAGAGCCCCTCGGAATACCTTGAGGGGATCAGCTCCCGTCTTCTCCTGGATCAACGTAAACGCGCCGTAGCACACCTGTTCTGCGGTGCTCTTCTTCCCACAAGACATCAGGGTATTGATAAACTTCCCGACCAGTTTATCGTGATATTGCGGGTCAGGCAGAACTTCACGCTGCCCGAACAGCCGTCGCCTCGACATCGAGTATCTCGTCGCTCCTTAATTATGACAATCAGTCGTCAGATTGATGGACCAACTGTGCCCATCCACCAGCTCTACTTGGGTCGTTTGGCCCCGTACTTGGAGCGTCCTTGTTTCCGGTTCGCAACGCCGACCGCATCCAAAGCACCCCTGACGATGTGATACCGGACTCCAGGCAAGTCTTTCACACGCCCTCCTCGAACCAGCACGATGGAGTGCTCCTGAAGATTATGACCCATCCCCGGGATATACGAGGTAACCTCCATTCCGTTGGTCAGCCGCACACGCGCTACTTTTCGAAGTGCCGAGTTGGGTTTCTTCGGGGTGGAGGTGTAGACTCGCACGCAGACTCCGCGTTTCTGTGGGCAGCGGACAAGCGCGGGGCTTTTCGTCTTACCTCTGACGAGCTTCCGTCCGTGGCGAATCAGTTGATTGATTGTCGGCATCTGATTTCTTCCTTAGCTCCCTAGTTTCCTAAAGTGTTTGCCCACTAAGTGCGCGTTTCACTGAGCAAAGCCGACGAATTATAGTGAAGGCCCATCGCCCTGTCAAGCGAGCCGCCCACAGTGAGACGTCAACTCGAGCTCGCATCAGCCTCCGGCACCGGCTCCTCGACCTGACCGATCGCCACCGGCTCACTCTCGATCGCTGCAGTGGTCTCGCTCTTCGGAGTGATCACGAACGTGTCCCTGTAATCAGTGAAGCCCGTGCCCGCAGGGATGAGCCGCCCGACGATCACGTTCTCTTTGAGACCGAGGAGGATGTCCTCACGACCGTTGATCGCTGCTTCCGTTAAGACGCGCGTCGTCTCTTGGAACGATGCCGCCGAGATGAAGCTGTCCGTTGTCAGCGCCGCCTTGGTGATCCCCAGTAACACAGGCTTTCCCTGGGCCGGTTGCCCACCATCTGCCAACACGCGCTCATTCTCGTCTTGGAACACAAACTTGTTCACTTGGCTGCCAGTCAGAAACTCGGTATTGCCTGGCTCTTCAATGCGCACCTTTCGCAGCATTTGTCGCACGATGATCTCAATGTGCTTATCGTTAATGGATACGCCCTGCAGTCTATAGACATCCTGCACTTCATCGACGAGATATTTTTGCAACTCTTTGGGGCCCAACACATCCAGAATATCGTGTGGGTTCGCCGAGCCGTCCATCAACGGCTCTCCAGCCCGCACCCAGTCGCCCTCGTGAACATTCACGTGCTTGCCCTTGGGGATGAAGTATTCCTTCACATCGCCCACTTTGTTATCCACCATCACCTTCCGCATGCCCTTGACGAAGCCACCATAGGAGACTTCTCCGTCGATTTCGCTGATAACGGCTTGTTCCTTCGGCTTTCTGGCCTCGAAGAGCTCGGCGACTCGCGGCAGACCTCCTGTGATGTCTTTCGTCTTGGTCGTCTCCCGCGGAATCTTGGCCAGCACAGAGCCAGGATGCACCATGCCTCCTTTCTCCACGAGGATGTGTGCGCCAACTGGCAGCAGGTACCGTGCCACGGTGCTCACATTCGACACCTTGGCTGTCTTGCCGCTCTCATCCTTGATGGACACGCGCGGCCTCAAGGTCGCCCCCGTCTGCTCGATGACGACCTTACGTGAGAGACCGGTCACCTCGTCCAACTCCTCCTTCATGGTAACGCCTTCGATGATATCACCGTACGCGATCTTGCCCCCGACCTCTGTCAGGATGAACAGCGAGTACGGATCCCACTCGACCAGCTTCTGCCCAATCTCCGCGCGCTCCCCGTCTTTCAACTTGATCTTGGCACCATACATCACGGGATACTTTTCCCGCTCACGGCCAGTCTCGTCATAAATCGCAATCTTCGCATTGCGGTTCATGACGACCCAGTCGCCCTCCTGACTCCTGACCGCGATCCCTGCATTGTGGACGTCGGCGTTCTTTTTCGCGTCGAAGCTCAGAAATTTCATCGAGCCCGCGTGTTTTGCTTCGAGCACCGTCTGCTCCACCACCTTACTGGCTGTGCCACCGATATGGAAGGTCCGCATCGTCAACTGAGTACCGGGCTCTCCAATCGACTGGGCGGCAATCACACCGACTGGCTCACCCATCTCGACGAGCCGTCCACGTGACAGATCACGTCCATAGCACTTGACGCACACCCCTCGACGGGACTGGCAAGTCAGGACCGACCGGATCTTGACGCGATCGACACCAGCTTCGACAATGCTGCGCGCGCGCTCCTCATCAATTTCCTCATCGGCTTTCACAATGATCTCGCCAGTCAGCGGGTCTCGTACATCCTCCGCGGCCAGCCGGCCCAGAATCCGCTCTTCAATCGGCTGAATGACCTCGCCGCCTTCAACCAGCGCTGTCACGACGATCCCATCGGTGGTTTCACAATCGGCCCCCATCACGATGACATCCTGGGCGACGTCCACCAGCCGACGGGTCAGGTATCCCGAGTTTGCGGTCTTGAGCGCGGTGTCAGCCAGTCCCTTCCGGGCACCGTGCGTGGAGATGAAGTACTGCAACACGGTCAGGCCCTCACGGAAGTTTGCTGTGATGGGTGTCTCGATAATTTCCCCTGACGGCTTGGCCATCAGACCGCGCATCCCGCCCAACTGCCTGATCTGCTGAGAACTACCACGGGCCCCAGAGTCAGCCATCATGAAGATGGGGTTGAAGGCCTCAGGATCGCGCCCATCGAGACCCGTGCCGAGCTCCTTCATCATTTCGCCCGCGACTTGCTCAGTCACATGGGCCCAAATGTCGATCACCTTGTTATACCGCTCACCGTTGGTAATCAGGCCCTCGGCATACTGCTTCTCAATTTCGTTCACTTCATGCTGAGCCTTGGAGATCAGTTGCTCTTTCTTGGCGGGAATATGCATGTTGTCGATGCTGATCGAGACGCCAGCCTTGGTTGCGTAGTGATATCCAAGATCCTTGATCCTATCCAGGAGCACGACCGTGTCACGATGGCCCGCTTGGCGATACACCGAATCGATCAGCTTGGTCATTTCTTTCTTCGTCATCAGTAGGTTGGCCTGCAAGAACGGAACGGAGGGTGGGAGGATCTCTCCAAGCAGGACACGGCCGACCGTCGTCGTCACCAGACTCCCTTCGATGCGGGCCTTGATCTTCGCGTGCTCTTCGACTTCACCGGCATCGTAGGCAATGCGCACTTCCTCCGCAGATGCGAAGACTTTGCCCTCCCCCTTCGCGCCTACCCGTTCTTTGGTGAGCCAATAGCAACCAAGGACCATGTCTTGCGATGGAACAGCAATCGGCTTCCCATTGGCCGGGGACAAAACGTTATTGATGGACATCATCAGGACCCTGGCTTCGATTTGCGCCTCGAAAGACAGGGGAACGTGCACGGCCATCTGGTCGCCATCGAAGTCGGCGTTGAACGCCGCGCACACTAACGGATGCAACCGGATCGCTTTTCCTTCAACGAGCACAGGATCGAAGGCTTGGATACCTAACCGGTGCAACGTCGGAGCGCGGTTCAGCAACACAGGATGCTCGCGGATCACTTCATCCAGAACATCCCAGACTTCCGGCCGTTCCTTTTCAACCAAACGCTTGGCGCTCTTAATCGTCGTGGCGGCTCCTCGCTCCTCCAGTTTGTGAAAGATGAACGGTTTGAACAGCTCCAGCGCCATTTTCTTGGGCAACCCACACTGATGCAGACGCAGCTCGGGTCCCACGACAATGACAGATCGGCCCGAATAATCGACGCGCTTTCCGAGCAGATTCTGACGGAACCGGCCTTGCTTTCCCTTGAGCATGTCGCTGAGCGACTTCAAGGGACGCTTGTTCGGACCCCGAATGGCCCGGCCCCGGCGCCCGTTGTCAAACAGTGCGTCCACGGCTTCCTGCAGCATCCGCATTTCATTGCGAATGATGACGCCAGGAGCTTTCAGTTCCATGAGACGCTTTAACCGGTTGTTCCGGTTGATCACCCGGCGATAAAGATCATTGAGATCGGACGTTGCAAATCGACCCCCATCCAGCGGAACCAGAGGGCGCAACTCTGGAGGCAACACCGGAATCACCTCCATGATCATCCACTCCGGCTTGTTACCAGATCTGCGGAACGCCTCCAGAACTTTGAGCCGCTTTGCGTATTTCTTCTTCAGCGCAGCTGAAGTCGAGCTCTTTGCTTTGTCGTGCAGATCGTCCCATTCCGTAGTGATCTCCACTTTGCGCAGTAAGTCCTTAATCGATTCGGCACCGATTCCCGCCTTGAACGCACTCACCCCGTGCTCTTTCTGAAGGCTGCGCAGTCTCTCCTCTGTCAGCAATTCCTTAGACCGGAGCGACGTATCACCGGGATCCGTGACGACATAGCTCTCGAAGTAGAGAATCTTTTCAAGGTGCTTCAAGCTCATATCCAGCAGCGCACCAATACGACTCGGAACGCCTTTGAGAAACCAGATATGTGCGACTGGCGCAGCCAGCTCGATGTGCCCCATCCGCTCACGCCGCACCTTGGACTGGATGACCTCGACACCGCACTTGTCGCAGATGATGCCACGATGCTTCATCCGCTTGTACTTTCCGCAGTTACACTCCCAGTCCTTGATCGGCCCAAAGATTTTGGCGCAGAACAAGCCATCCTTCTCCGGCTTGAACGACCGGTAGTTGATGGTCTCTGGCTTCTTGACCTCGCCATAGGACCACGACCGTATTTTTTCAGGTGAGGACACCCGAATCCGCATAGAGTCGAATGACACCGAGTCGCGTGGCTTCTCGAACAGCGTGTATATACCTTCCAAGGTAGGCTCCTCCCTTGAAAGTCAACCCCGATGCCGTCGCATCGAGGGTGACTTTGGTTAGTCCTTCGCCTTGATCAATTCCACGTCTAGACCCAAGCTTTGGAGCTCTTTCACCAACACATTGAACGACTCTGGCAAGCCGGGCTCCAGGAATGGCTCACCTTTGACAACCGCTTCATACATTCTCGAGCGCCCTGGGACGTCGTCCGACTTCACCGTGAGGAATTCCTGGAGCGTGGAGGCGGCGCCGTACGCCTGTAACGCCCACACTTCCATCTCGCCCAATCGCTGACCACCAAACTGGGCCTTGCCGCCCAGCGGCTGCTGCGTCACCAACGAATACGGTCCGATCGACCGCGCGTGGATCTTATCGTCAACGAGATGGTGGAGCTTCATCATGTACATGAAGCCGACCGTGACAGGACTATCGAATCTCTCCCCAGTTCGGCCGTCATAGAGAGTCGATTGGCCGTTGGAGGGTAACTTCGCCTTCTTCAGGAGATCTTTGATTTCCTTCTCCGAGGATCCATCGAACACAGGGCTGGACACATAGATGCCCAACGCTCTGGCAGCCCAGCCGAGGTGCGTCTCCAAGATCTGCCCGACGTTCATCCGAGAGGGAACCCCAAGAGGGTTCAAGACGATGTCGACAGGCAACCCATCCGGCAGATAAGGCATGTCTTCTTCAGGAAGAATTCGCGAGACCACGCCCTTGTTTCCATGCCGGCCTGCCATCTTGTCACCAACCGACACCTTCCGCTTCATCGCGATGTAGACCTTGACCAGCTTGATGACCCCCGGCGGGAGCTCATTGCCCCGCTTGAGACGTCCAACCTTCTCATCGTAGAGCGTCTGTAGGATTTCACTCTGCTCCTTGGCTTGCCGCTCAATCTCCTCCAGGCTCTTCTGTTCGTCTGGATCGCTGAGAATGATGTGACGGATATTATCGTCCGTGAGTTTCTTGAGGATTTCAGCTGACAGCTTCCCCTTCTTCTTCAAGACGACTTCGCCGCTCTCGGGATCCATCAGATCACGCCCGACAACCCTGCCCAGTAGCAGCTTGCGGATCTTTTTGTTTTTTTCCTCGTCGATAATGCGCAGCTCGTCATGGTGATCCCGCTGCAGCTTCAGGACGTCTTCGCTCTCGATATTCTTCGTTCGCTCATCCTTATCCAGCCCCTTGCGCGAGAAGATCTTGACATCCACGATGATGCCCTCCACGCCAGGCGGCACTTGAAGGGACGTATCCTTCACATCACCAGCTTTTTCGCCAAAGATGGCCCGCAACAATTTCTCTTCAGGGGTCAGCTGGGTCTCCCCTTTGGGCGTGACCTTGCCGACCAGGATATCGCCCGGTTTGACTTCGGCCCCGATGCGGATGATTCCGCTCTCATCGAGGTTCCGGAGGGCTTCTTCTCCGATATTCGGGATATCCCGCGTGATGTCTTCTTTGCCCAGCTTGGTATCACGCGCCTCCACTTCAAACTCCTCAATATGGATGGAGGTGAAAGCATCGTCGCGAACGAGCTTCTCGCTGATCAGAATCGCGTCTTCAAAATTAAACCCACCCCAGGGCATGAAGGCCACCAGCACATTCCGCCCCAAGGCCAATTCCCCTCGATCCATCGCCGGGCCATCGGCCAGAACCTGACCTTTTTTGACGGGCTGTCCGAGTCGTACGATGGGCGTCTGGGTAATGCAGGTATTCTGGTTGGAACGTTGGAACTTGATCAGCTCATACATGTCGAGGAGCGCCTCCTTCTTGCGCCCCCCTTCTTCCTTCTTCCGAGGCTCAGCTCTCACCACAACTCGGGTCGCGTCAACACTTTCCACGACACCGGTGCGCTTGGCTTGGATCACGTACCCGGAATCTCGGGCGACCACCGCCTCCATGCCGGTTCCAACGAGCGGCGCCTCTGTCTGAATCAGAGGGACCGCCTGGCGCTGCATATTGGATCCCATCAACGCCCGGTTGGCATCATCATGCTCGAGGAAGGGGATCAACGCCGTTGCCACGCTGACCACTTGCTTGGGGGACACATCCATATACTCGATCTTCTCTGGAGTCGCTGTGATAAAGTCCCCGCTGTGCCTGGCCGAGATGGTCTCAGACACAAGCCGCCCCCCGCCATCGAGCTTGGAGTTGGCCTGCGCAATGTGATAACGCTCACCTTCGATTGCCGAGAGAAACTCAATCTCATCGGTCACCCGGCCCCTGTGCACTTTGCGATACGGAGCCTCGATGAACCCGAAGTCGTTGATCCGGGCATACGTCGCGAGTGAAGTGATGAGACCGATATTCGGGCCTTCTGGCGTCTCGATCGGACAGATCCGGCTGTAGTGGGATGGGTGGACGTCACGCACCTCGAACCCAGCCCGCTCCCGCGTCAATCCTCCTGGACCAAGGGCGGACAACCGCCGCTTGTGCGTGATCTCTGCCAGGGGATTCGTCTGGTCCATGAATTGGGAGAGTTGGCTGCCGCTGAAGAACTCCTTGATCGCAGCGACCACGGGCTTCGCGTTGATCAGATCGTGCGGCAGGACGGTCTCCATATCCAGCAGGTTCATCCGCTCTTTAATGCTCCGCTCCATTCGGACCAGACCCAATCGGAACTGGTTCTCGAGAAGCTCCCCTACCGACCTCACCCGACGGTTCCCCAAATGGTCAATGTCATCGATCTCGCCTTTGCCGATCTTGAGACTCACGAGATAGCGGAGAACTTCGACGATGTCCTGCGACGTCAATGTTCGTTGTTCGAGAGGCAGATCCAACCCAAGCTTCTTATTCAGCTTCAGACGCCCCACCGGAGAGAGGTCATACCGCTTGGGATTGTAGAAGAGGTTGTCAAACAGGACCTTGGCCGTCTCAATCGAAGGCGTCTCACCAGGCCTCAGGCGCTTGTAAATTTCTACCATCGCCTCTTCCTTCGAAGAGGTTCGTTCCATCTCCAGCGTGTCGAGAATCACCGCGGTTGACGCATCCAGATAGATCACCTTGAAACTGTCGATCTGGCTGTTCAAGATCTTCTCGATGGTGGGAGGCGTCAGCTTATGGTTCTTATCAAGAATCTTTTCCTTACGAACCGGGTCCACCAAATCGGTCAGGACCGCCCGCCCCGAGAGCTCAGCAGGATTGACCGGGATCTCTTTATGTCCTGCCCCACGCAGACGCGCGATCAACGCCTTCGTCAACCGAGCACCCTCTCGCACGATAGGCTCTCGGCTGCTCTTCTCGGTTAATTCAACGGAGCTTCGCATCCCATGGTGAATATCAGCATCCAGCTTCCGGAGCAGCTTTCCTTTGACGAGCCTGATCTCTTCGACTGGGTAGTACATCCTGAGAATATCGTCGGTCGAAAACCCGAAGGCTTTGAGGAGAATCGTGGACGGCATCTTCCGCCGACGATCAATCCGAACATAGAGGATATCCCGAGCATCAAACTCAAAGTCCAGCCACGAGCCTCGATATGGAATGATGCGCGCGGAATACAGGACTTTACCGCTGGCATGGGTACGCCCCTTGTCATGGGTAAAAAATGAGCCCGGCGAACGGTGGAGCTGACTCACGACGACCCGCTCGGTTCCGTTCACGATGAACGTCCCCCGATCAGTCATGAGCGGAAGTTCGCCGACGTAGACTTCCTGCTCGCGCACGTCCAGCACTTTCTTCTTGGGCCCCTTGTCCTCCTTGTCGAACACTACGAGCCGCACTCTGAGCTTGAGCGGTACGGCGTAAGTCATGCCCTGCTCCAAGCACTCACGGACATCGTATTTCGGGGTCCCCAGTGAGTAATTGGAGAATTCCAAGATCGCCGTATTGTTGTAATCAGCGATTGGAAAGACGCTCGTGAGGGCTGCTTGAAGCCCCTTATCCTCCCGTCGATTGGGATCGCTCTCCATCTGCAAGAACTGCTCGTACGAGCGCTTCTGGATTTCGATCAGGTCGGGAATGTCAATGTTCGCTCGGATTTTCGAGAAATCCCTCCGCTCGATCAACCCATTGACAGTCAGTTCAGGCATGCCTCTTCCTCCCTAGTAGATCGCCAAGCACTGCACATGCGTCCGACAACAGTCGGACACACAACAAACCATTGAAGACCTGGCCATCTTACTTGATCTCGACCTTGGCGCCGCTTTCCTCCAACTTCTTCTTCATCGTCTCACTCTCTTCCTTGGCCGCACCGGTCTTCACGGGCTTGGGCACGCCTTCGACGAGGTCCTTCGCCTCTTTCAGGCCGAGGCTGGTCAGCTCGCGAACCACCTTGATGACTTGGATCTTCTTGTCAGCCGGTACACTCGCCAAGATCACATCAAACTCCGTCTTTTCCTCCGCAGCAGCCGCTGGGCCACCGCCCGCTGGCGCAGCCGCGACAGCGACCGGCGCCGCCGCTGTCACACCAAAATGGCCTTCAAGCCCTTTGACGAGCTCGGCGAGTTCGAGCACAGACATACTCTCGATCGCCTTGATGAATTCCTCTTGTGATAGCTTCACTCCCGATGCTGCCATGTCCCCTTCTCCTTTCTTCGTTCCCTGAATAGCCACTAAGACACCTACTAAGCCTCTCATTAAGGCGCTCAGCACGGACACCAAGCCTCGAAGCGGCGCATGCAGCGTCGAGACCATTTGAGCCAGCAACACTTGCTTTGAAGGCAGGCTGGCCACTTCGACAAGCTGGGCGGACTGCAGAAGCTTGCCCTCCAGCACGCCGAGGGCCATCTTCAGATTCGCCTCGCGCTTTTCTGTCTTGATGAAGTCCCGAAGAATCTTGGTCGGCAAAACGGGATCTTCGTAGCCGATTGTCAGCGCCAGCTGGCCTTTAAAGTGAGGCCTCACTTCAGCGAGCGACGTCCCTTCAACGGCGCGAGCTGCGATGGTGTTCTTCACCACCTTAAATTCCGCCTTTGCTCCTCGCAGTTGCTTGCGCAATGCGGTCATCTGATTCACGGGCAAGCCAACGCACTCCGTCACAATCGCGAGCTTGGCGCGCGTGAATTTCTCACGTAACTCGGCGACTGCCGTGGCCTTCTCTTCCTTATTCATACTGCTTCCTTTCCATGGACCCGCTCAAACCCACTGCTTCATGATCGCCACGGCATCGAGCCGGATGCCAGGTCCCATCGTACTGGAGAGCGTCGCGCTCCGTAAGTAGCGGCCTTTGCTCGAAGCCGGCTTCGCCTTCATGACCGCCTCGAGCACACTATGGGCATTTTCGTAGAGCTGGGACGCTTCGAATCTAATCTTCCCAACCGGCACATGCACAATTCCGGCCTTGTCGACCTTGTACTCCACTCGACCTTTTCGAATCTCTGCGATGGCCTTTTCCAGATCGAATGTGACCGTCCCGGTTTTCGGATTCGGCATGAGTCCACGGGGCCCCAACACCTTCCCAAGTTTGCCGACCGTGCCCATGAGATCAGGGGTGGCAATGGCTTGATCGAATTCGAGCCAGCCCCCCTTGATCTTCTCGATCAGCTCGTCGGTGCCCACATAGTCAGCACCCGCATTCCGGGCTTCCTGCTCCTTTTCACCTTTCGCGAACACCAGCACGCGAATCTTCTTCCCGCTGCCATGAGGCAGTAGAGTAGTCCCTCTCACCATTTGATCGGAGCGCTTTGGGTCCACGCCGAGACGGAGCGCTAGATCAACCGACTCATTAAATTTCGCATAGGCTGTCTGTTTGACCAGATCAACCGCATCCTTGAGTCCATAAAATCTCCGCTCGATCTTCTCAGCGGCTGCCCTCGCTTGTTTCCCCATGATCAACCCCGTGACTCGCTCGTGTTCCGATAATGCACAGCGTGTTACTGGACCAAGATCCCCATACTACGCGCAGTGCCCTCAATGATTTTCATGGCCCCGTCGACATCCGCCGCATTCAGATCGGTCATTTTCTGTTTGGCAATATCTCGAAGTTGTGTCTTTGTGATCGTCGCGACCTTCTCTTTGTTCGGAGTGCCAGATCCCTTGATGATGCCACTGGCCTTCTTGAGAAGGTCGGATGCTGGCGGCGTCTTGGTGATAAACGTAAACGATCGATCTTTGTAGACTGTGATGATGGCAGGGATGATGCTGCCTTCATCCTTCTGCGTTCTCGCGTTAAATTGCTTGCAGAACTCCATAATGTTGACGCCGTGCTGGCCCAATGAAGGTCCAACTGGCGGGGCAGGGTTGGCTTTCCCAGCGGGAATCTGCAACTTGATTTGACCAACGACTTCTTTCGCCATTCAACGCTCCTTCGCGGACGCAGGCCCTCAGACCCTTTCCACTTGCAAGAACCCTAATTCCACAGGGGTAGAACGCCCGAAGATGCTCACCATGACCTTGACCCGATTATGGTCGGCGTCGACTTCATCCACGACCCCGTTAAAACCCAAGAACGGACCGTCAACCACCCTGACGTTGTCCCCTTTGATAAACCGAATCTGTTCCCTCGGCGCGGCAGCACTGGTGTCCACTTGCTTCAGCAGGGATTCAGCTTCATCGCTCGAGAGGGGAATGGGCTGCGCACCACCTCCGACGAAGCCGGTCACTTTCGGGGTTTCTTTGATCATTTGCAGCGTTTCATCTGTCAGTGGTGACTCCAATTCGACCAGCACGTACCCCGGGAAGAATTTTCTCTTCGTCGTCCTTCGTTTGCCGTCTTTGATCTCGATGACATCCTCCGTCGGTACCAGCACCTGCCCGAGCCTGTCCACGAGTCCCATTTGCGCCGCTCGTTCCTGAATTCCGGCTCTGACCCTACCTTCAAACCCCGCGTACGTGTGGATCACATACCAGTTCTTGCTCATTCGAGCTCCTTCAGACTCAGTCATCGAACCCGTTCAATGCCTCCTTCAGATGAGGTCGCGCGTTCGTTGGACTGGCGGACGTCGAATCGCTCATATCACTCTGGCGACCAACCAGACAAGAAACGAATCCACCACTGAGAGGTACAGCGACATGATGATGCAGAAAATGATGACGACCGTGGTGGCTCCGACCGTTTCGGACCTGGTGGGAAAAGAGACTTTCTTCAGCTCGCCTTTCACTTCGCCCAGGAACTCACCAATGGTGGACCACAATCGTTTGAACATCATCAGGCTCCCGGTTTTACCGCGATACCTCGCGGATCAGCGCCATGATCTCTTGAAGTGGCAGGGGCACCAGGAATCGAACCCGGACCTTCGGTTTTGGAGACCGACATGCTAGCCGTTGAACACCATGCCCCTAAACACTCGGCTCAGGGCGTCTCTACTTCACTTCCTTATGGGCCGTATGCTTCCGACAAAACCGACAGTATTTATTCCGTTCCAGGCGGTCCGGATCATTCTTCTTATTCTTCATCGTCGAATAATTGCGCTGTTTGCAGACTGGACAGGCCAACGTAATGATATCCCGCATCGTCGACTCCCTCTCCCAGAGCGGTTCCTTATGTCATAATTTCCGTGACCACGCCCGAGCCCACCGTCTTGCCCCCCTCCCGCA
>JBHICF010000025.1:0-15148 GCA_046759485.1 Nitrospiraceae bacterium | reverse complement strand
TTCTGGTCAAAGAACCGACAGCAACGGCGGCGTGTCATCCAGTTCTGGATTGTGGGCGGCACGCTCTTCGTTGGCCTGCTCTTTGTGGACTACTTTGCCACGCTGTATGACGAGACCCTGGCAGGTGACCTGCGAAAAGCGGGACAGGGAATCGGCTGGATCTTTCAAATGGGAATGGGCTACACCTTCTATCTGCCCTTTGCCCTGTACTTGACTGGACTGTTATGCTGGACTTACACGGTGTTGAAGTTGGTCACGATGGGCCGCATGGCTGGGTACGGGTTGGGGCTGATATTCATTGCCGGGTATGCCCTTCAGCTCTCGCATCTGACATTGATGGTGGTGTTGGGGATGATCCTACTAAACCTAGATCGGCGGAGAGTCGTGACCACAGTGGGCGAAGGGGCCGTGGAACCCTATCTTCAGACTCGTGCAGCGCCGGTCTTGAGTGAACAAACTTCTTAACGAAACGGGATCCCACTATGGAAGAGCAGAAAGATTCAAAGAACGTCGAGGCGAGCGACACCGCGGTGGCGCAGCCGGATCAGCAGTTGACGCCTGACGAAGAGATTGGTGAGCTTGAAAAACTCCTTGCGGCGGAGGCTGACGATTTCCAGGCACGCTGTCGACTCGGTGAGCTCTACTTTAGTAGGGGCCGCTTGGATGACGCGTTGGCGGAGGTGAAAAAGTCGATTGAGATGGCGGAGGGCCTGCGTACGGAAATGAACCGTTCCCTCGCCATGTACTACTCCAATCTTGGAACCATCTATGCGACGAAAGGGATGGTGGAAGAAGCGGAAGCCCAGTTCACGAAGGCGGTTGAGATTCATCCTCATGACGTGCTTGCGTTGTTTAACCTCGGTCGTGTGCAAGCTGATAAGAAACAGTTCATGCGAGCGAAGGAATATTACGAACGGTTGGTTGAGATTAACCACGAAGATCCGATCGCTTGGTATAACCTCGCCGGGGTGTACGTCGAGCTGGATAATCCTCAGGTGTCGGACTACAACACCATGGATATGGCGATGCAGTGCTATCTTCGAACGCTGGAGCTCGACCCGGCGCATCTTGAGGCGAGCTTCAAACTGATGGAAGTAGCGCTTAATCACAACAAGGTCGACCTCGCGATCCAGGTGATGGAGGATGCCGTGGTGCACCACCCGGACGAGCCGCTCGTGTATTACAATCTGATCAGCACCTATGAGAAATGCAAAAGGTTTGAGCAAGCAGAAGAGACACGGCAAAAGCTGAAGGACCGTTTTGCCAAGAAGACGAAGGAAGCCGGGAAGACCCAGGGTACCTAGAGAGAAGGAGAACGGCGAACATGTTTGGAAGTATCGGATTCACAGAATTGATCCTGATTCTCGTGATCGTGTTGATCATCTTCGGGGCGGGCAAGCTGCCTCAGCTCGGAGAGGGGCTTGGTAAGGCGATCAAGGGCTTCAAGAAATCGGTGCACGAAGCTGAGGCTTTCGAGGCCGAGGCGGACGCGCAGGCACAGGTGAGCGCTGCCGCACCCCAGGCCACGCAGGTTCCTCCGGCCGCGGCGCCAGCGCCAGCCGAAGAGACAGCAACGGCGACTGAGCCACAAGCGGCGCCCGTGAGCCCCCAGTCGAACGCGTAAGGGCAGGCCTGAAGGTAATGGAGGGCAGACGAGGTGTCGGCCCTCCCAGTTCTGGTAAGATATCAATGAGAGGTCTGGTGATGGAGACCGGAATCGAGAGTATCGTCGGAATCATTGAAACATTCGCCGGGAATGGCAAGGCGCGTAGCACCGGAAATGGGAAGTTGGCTGTTAAGGCAGGAATCCCGCTCCCGGTCCATGTCGCGCTGGATAAAGAGGCCCGATACCTGTATTTCGCGGAGTCCGGTTCTGACCGTGTGCGCCGCATGGACCTGAGTGCCGGGACGCTGCATAACTTCGCGGGGATCGGTGAGACATGCTACAGCGGTGACTCAGGCCCATGTGGCGAAGCCGGACTCTATCTCCCCCTCGGCCTGGCATTTGATTCGCGAGACAACCTGTACATCTGCGATTCTGGAAGCAACCGGATTCGACGGGTCGACCACGAGACGGGGATTATTACGACCATAGTCGGAACGGGACAATGGGGATTTAACGGTGACGGGCCTGCCTTGGAAGTCAACCTCACGTATCCAGCGGCAATCGCATTTGATCAGCAGGATGGTCTCTATATCGCGGATACCCAAGCCCACCGGATTCGTCATTATGACCCGCACACGGGAGTGGTCACGACAGTGGCGGGAACGTGGTCGGCTGAGGATGATGCCCGCGAGCAACCATTGGTGGCGCAGAACCTGGTTGTGCTCTCGGGCGATGCGATCGGGATCGATTTCAGCGACGAACGGGGATGGCTGAAGCCGGAGTGCTCCGACGGTCTCGACCTGACTGAATATCTCGATGATGGCCGTCCGGCTCTAGAGGCTAAACTGTATGACGCGGTGTCCGTCGCGCTCGATAGCCGTGGTGATATCTACGTCGCAGATCGCGGTAGCAACCGGATTCGGAGAATCCATCGTGACACGGGGATCATCTCGACCGTGGCAGGGGTCTGCCGTTATGGCTTTGACGGCAACGACAAGCCAGCGATCAAGGCCATGCTGAACTCTCCTGAGGCGGTCGTCGTGGATTCGAACGATCACGTGTACCTCTCGGATACGATGAACCACCGGGTCCGAAAGGTCGACGCCACAACCGGTGTGATCACGACCGTGGCCGGGAATGGTGATAGTGGATACGAAGACAAGAACATGGGCGGCTGCGGGATGGCTCGGTTCGTCGCGAAGGAGGCCTCCGGTCAATTGAAACACGGAGACGGACTCTATGCGGTCGATGCGGTCGTCCACTCTCCGGCCGGTCTCACCCTGGATTCGCAGGGATTCCTCTATATCTGCGAGCGGGGCGAAAACAAGATTCGTCGCGTCAAACTCTGGTGAGTCGCGGCCGAATTGAATTTCCAGTCAGCTACCAGATCGCATGGGAACTCCCTAGAACAGGTTCCTGTTCAGTCCCCTAAAGGCATTCGAATGTCACACGCACGCTTCCATTCCGGCATCGCCATTCTCTTGGGAGTGCTCGCGGCCTCGGCGGTGTTAGTATGGCTCGGGATTCCTGTCGTCAGTTCTGAAGGCATGATTATCCGGGCCCATTTTATGGACGGGGATATCCCCACGACTCCCGAGGATCCTGCGTGGGAAACCATTCCACCGATGACAGTGCCCCTGAGTGGCCAGGTCTTCACGCGTCCCGTGTGGCCAGATCCAACCGCGCGGGAAGTGTTGGTGCGGGCCGTCCACAATGGGAAACTCATTGCATTTCGGTTGCAGTGGAATGACAACACGAAGAATGACAAGCTCACACCGGGTGTCTTTCGAGACGGCATGGCAGTGGGGTTGCCTCTTGGCGATGCGCCAGCGTTCTTTTGCATGGGCCAACTGGATCATTACATCAACATTTGGCACTGGAAGGCTGATTGGCAGAGCGACATTTATCGGCGGGCTGCTCGAGCCAAGGAAGCGAAGAAGAAAAAGGGGAGAGTTCGGCGCTTCGAAGTCATCCCGCGTCGAGTTTCGTCCGTGGAAGACCTGATCGGCGGCGGCTTTAGCACGCTCACCACCAAACGCAAGCAGGGGGCAGTCCAGGGAGAGGGGTATTGGAAAGACGGATTCTGGCACGTCGTGATGCGCCGTCCTCTCGCGAACAAGGATCCGCAGAATGAAGCACGATTGGAACCTGGTCGGCTGCAGGCGATCGCATTTGCTATTTGGAATGGGGAGAACAAAGAACGGAATGGGCAAAAGGCCGTCGCCCCGTGGTTCCAGCTGTTAATCGATCCGGTCTCGAAGCTGTAACGGCGCGTGAGTCGGGCAAAGGTAAGCACATTTCGGACGGTGTCTGGTTTGTGAGTGGTTTGAACGGGAGGTAAGGAAGATTCAGATATGAACAGCGTGGCCTCGAAAGCCCTACCTGCCGGCAGGGCTTTTTTCATGCTCCTGGTTGGCATGGCCTTATGGGCCTTTGGCAGTAGTCAGATCCTTGCCGCACCCATCGATGATGGTATGACGGAGGAAGAAGCGATCCGTCTCGGGGAAGAGTTTGGCATCGTGGTAGATAAAGTCGATGAAGAGATCCGGCAAGAGCTCAAGTTGACCAGAGCTCAGGGCGTGGTCGTATTTGAAGTCATCGGGGGAACGCCAGCCGATCTGGCGGGCATCAAGGTGAGGGCCATCATCAAGGAGATTGACAAGGATGAGATCAGAAACTTGATTGACTTCGGCCGCGCATTGAAGAAGGCCATGCCAGTGTGTAATTTCACCGTGGCGACCTACGAACCGGCGGACCCCTCCGTGCAGGGAGTTGGGGGGCTGATCAATTTCCATCTTGTCCGATGTGAGCGCGAGTAAGACGGATTCTCTGAGGTGATCTTTTTGAAGCGAGGGATCGGGCGAGTCAAGGTCGTTCTCGGGTTCATGCTGATTGGGTTGGTGGTGCTTGTCAATGCGTTCCACCACGATCGTGCCGTCGCCCAACGCGTGGATCAGGAGGAGGCAAGCGAATGGGTGCAAGAGATCGAGAAAGTCTTTATCCGGTCCGAGGATTGCAAGCAGTGCCATGATCGGCATTACGAAGAATGGAAGGGGATGCGGGAGCAGACCCCCGACCTGAAGGTATTCGGCCGGGTTGACGCGGCGCTGCTCCATGGGACGGCGTTCGAGTCGCCTGTCTTTCGTACCGTCCTGGGTCTCTGGTTACAGACCAATCCAACCGCCGCACAGCGGACAAAGTGCCTTTCCTGCCACGCGCCAGCTGTCACCGTCTACCCCCAGCACGTTGACAAGATTACTGCGCAGGTGATGTCAGGTCGCGTAGAGGTCGAGGGCATTGGGTGTGCTTCCTGCCATTTGATTAGCGAAGTCGCGGAGACCCAAGCCCAACCCCCGACCTTTAAGATTGAGCCGGGCGAGGTCCTGTATGGCCCGTACGCAGAACCCGAGGAAAATCTAGTCCATCCGTCCAGCCAGGCTGAGCTGTACAGAGGAGCGAATTACTGCGCCTCCTGTCATTTTGATAAGGTTAAAGATGCGAGCCGCCGCGATCTACCTGGGGAAATCCTGAAGGGCACGATCTGTCAGGATTGCCACATGGAGCCTTCCACGGGAAGTTCGACCTCCAAGCGAGGCGCCTTGACTCGGCCCATCGGGCGGCACTGGTTCAGGGGCGTCGTTATTCCCGGTATCATGCTCAAGAACCGTAACCTGCAGGCGGAATGGATGCCTCGGGTAGATATCGAAGTCGAGCAGGCGTCGTCAAGTGTGCAGGGAACAGTGCTGGTTCGGACAGGCAGCCTTCCGCATAATTTCCCCGATGGTGATCCTGTCCTGAAGCAATTTTTTGTGACCATCACCGCCAAGGATGACAACGGACGCGTGCTTGCGATGGACAGAAAGCAATTCGGGCGTACCTTTGAAGAGATCATGCGCGGGCCCATCCCAGATCCCTTCGTGAAAGGTGGGACGACCCGACGTGTTCCCTACGCACTGTCACTTCCGGATGGGACGTCGGCTGCCCTCGTGGAAGCCCTCTTAACTTACGCGCTGGTCCCGGAACCCACGAAAGAGCTGAAAGAGCAGTATCTGGAGACAGTGCCAACTGAGAGCGAACGTGAGCAGGCGCGCAACCTGATTAAGGAATACGCTCAGGAGCGTGTCCTGACGTTTCGAACCAAATCCCTTTAGCACACGACAAGGTAGCAGTTGCCGGGCGAGATCCGAGCTGATGGGAAACAAACGGGGTTGAACGTAAGCAGATCATGGGAGCCTCGCTCCGGATACCAATGAGACTGCTTGTCACCCTAGTGGTCTTAGCGACCGTGGCAATCTGGGGCGGCCTTCACCTAGGTTTTGCCAAGGAGAAGGTGCAGTCCAAAAAACCAATGGAGAAAGTCTTTCCGAGTTCGGACAAGTGCAAGCGTTGCCACTTACGCGCTTTTGAGGAGTGGGAAGCCTCTCCCCTTTCTAGATCGATTCACACCGCGGCCTTTCGCGCCTCATTGTACGAGTACCTGGCCTCATCCGCTGGGAAAGATCAGGCCTTGTGTTTCCGGTGTCATGCCCCTCATGTGAATGAGTACGTCGACCAGGCCAAGATGTTTATTGCCGAAGCGCAATCCGGTGATCCCGCCATCGATGGGGTGGGTTGTGCGCAATGCCATCTCATCAAGCAGGTCAATCATCCACCTGTGCCGGAATTCGAGCTCGGGAAGACATTGTTCGGTCCCTACAACGATTATGTACAAAACCTGGCTCACGAGTCGGTGTCCTTGGAGATCTTTCGGAAATCCCGGCTGTGCCTGAACTGTCACAATTCCGTCCCGACGCCAGGCGATCTTGGGAAGGCCAATGATCTCCTCGGGCCGTGGGAGAAGAGCCAAGCGGTCAGGGCGGGAAAAGAGTGTCAAACGTGTCACATGCCGGAACAGTTCGGCGAATCAGCCAACGGGGAGCCCAAGCGAAGGGTCGCCAATCATACCTTCCCAGGGCGAGTAGGAAAGCTGAGGCAAGAAGCGGCCAAGCTCGATATTGCGACGTCGGTGAAGGGAGCCAAATCCCATGTCACGGTCACCGTTCAGAGTCTCGTTCCTCATAACCTTCCTACGACACATCCAGGTTGGGCAAGGGTGGTGCTGGAGTTGGTGATCAAGGGGAAAAACTTAAAGACGGTTTATACCGAAAAACGGGTCTACGGCCGGGTCTACGTAGATGCGAAGGGTAAAGAGACAGTGTTCGACTTTAGGGCGACCAAGGTTCTCAAGAATACGGTCCTGAAGCCAGAAGAGACGCGAACAGAACGATTCATCTTCCCTACCCCCAAAGATGCGCCTTCAATGGATGTCGAAGCGCACCTGAGTTACGCTCCGGTCAAAGGTCCATCGAAATTCCTCTTGAGGATTGAGGCGGAATCCTCGATGGGCTCCAAGGACCCGGTCTTTCATTCCATTCCAATTGCGAAGGAGGGAGTGAACATCCCTTTACGCTAGCGGGTCGAATGTAGGGGATTTCGAAGGGCCGTTACTCGGCGGTAATCGTCGAGCTGGGCGACTTCATTTTGAAAATCTGAATCGCCGAGTAGATCTGCTTGGCTGGCTGGTTCAAGATGAGTTCCGAGTCGGTAATGTGTGTGTCGATGAGTTCGAAAGGCCCCCCACTGTAATACACCTGGCATTGGTCCAGCGTGCAGTTCTTATACACATGATTGTCCAGGGCGAGTTGCTCCTTGACCAACGTCTTCCCTTCAATCAAGATATACTGCGGTGCTAGGCTCATCTGATCCTCCGTTGGGATACGCACTATAACAGATCCATTTCACGACCTGCAATCACACATCGTCGGCTCCTGCCCAGGACCCTCTCCGGTTCCACGCTCACGAGGTTGAATTGCGTGGGACGATAGACCTACCTTGATCCTTGCCCACTCTCTGTATACAATGGGCGGGCTTTTGACCCTGCTCGTACGGAAAACTACGATTCGGACAAGGGTCCCTGTCTCGCATGCGTTGGGTGCGATCTGCTGCAATTCATGAAGCGATGCTCGACGGGCATTTTGGCCGGGTAAGATAGGAGGAACACTCTGTGGACTTGTTTACCGCTGTCATTGCGTTTGCCATCGCGGCATCAGCCACCGGTATCGGGTATGGCCTCTATCTGACTTTTTGGGTGTTTCGCCTCGACGCGGGGAACCCGGAAATGCAACGGATCGCGCTTGCCATTCAGGAAGGAGCCGGGGCGTACCTCAACCGTCAGTACCGGACGATCGGCTTCGTGGCTGCTGGACTCTTTGCGGTCCTCTGGATTGCTGGTCTGTGGTCCGATCACTTCGGGCTGCTCACCGCAATCGGCTTTCTGGTCGGCGCTGCTGCCTCTGCAACAGCCGGCTACGTGGGAATGTACATTGCTGTTCGGGCCAACGTCCGGACCGCACAGTCCGCGCACTCGGGGCTGAACGCGGCGTTGACGGTGGCCTTCCGAGGTGGGGCTGTCACGGGTCTGCTCCTGATTGGATTAGGGCTCCTGGCCCTTTCTGGGTTTTATGCGATCGCCCTGCCCATCGCCGGACCCGACAAGGCTCTCCATGCTCTCCTGAGTCTCGGTTTTGGTGGAAGCCTGATTTCCGTTTTTGCGCGCGTGGGAGGAGGGATCTATACAAAAGCTGCTGACGTTGGGGCGGATCTGGTCGGGAAGGTCGAAGCGGGAATCCCCGAGGATGATCCCCGCAACCCAGCCGTGATCGCCGATAACGTGGGTGATAATGTTGGTGACTGTGCTGGAATGGCAGCTGATTTATTTGAGACGTATGCCGTCACCACCGTGGCTGCGATGGTGCTCGCCTTCACCCTGTTCGGCGGACAACAAGAACCGGTCCTCTACCCCCTGGTACTCGGTGGCTTGACGGTCCTGGCGACGATCATCGGCATCTTCTTCGTGAAGGTGGGTCCGGATGGAGGAATCATGCGGGCTCTCTACAAAGGGTTATTCGTGGCTGGCGGCCTAGCCGCGCTGGCCTTCTATCCGGTCACAATCAAGATGATGCATGGTGTTGG
This sequence comes from Nitrospiraceae bacterium, assembly GCA_046759485.1. Classification (GTDB taxonomy): domain Bacteria; phylum Nitrospirota; class Nitrospiria; order Nitrospirales; family Nitrospiraceae; genus JBHICF01. The sequence goes on along the minus strand of JBHICF010000025.1, from coordinate 6,531 downwards.
CGGGGTGGGAGGAGGTCGGTACTATATTGCAGCCCTCATAGGCCTCGTCGTCACGCTGGCGATGGTCTTCATCACGGATTATTACACGTCGAAAAGTTTTCGGCCGGTTCGAAGTATTGCAAAGGCGAGTGAGACGGGTCATGCGACGAACATTATTGCCGGACTTGCGGTTGGGATGCAGGCGACGGCTTGGCCAGTCGTGGTCATCGCGGCCGCTATCCTGACCAGCTTCTGGGTCTGCGGAGGCGCCGAACAGGGTGGCTTGTATGGTGTCGCCGTGGCGGCAGTCTCGATGCTCTCGATGGCTGGTATCGTCGTGGCGATTGATGCCTTCGGTCCCATCACCGACAATGCCGGTGGAATCGCGGAAATGGCGCATTTGGGAGCTGACGTGCGCAATATCACTGACCCTCTTGATGCCGTTGGGAACACCACCAAAGCGGTCACCAAGGGGTATGCCATCGCCTCAGCTGGCTTGGCGGCCGTCGTGCTGTTTGCTGAATATGCACGGGCCGTATCGGGTGGCGATGTGACGAGCGGATTCGAGCTCTCGAATCCGGCCGTCCTGGTGGGACTCTTTCTCGGTGGGATGCTGCCGTTTCTGTTCGGGGCCATGTGTCTGAGGGCAGTTGGCGAGGCAGGTGGGTTGGTGGTGGAAGAAGTCAGGCGCCAATTCCGAACCATCAAAGGTATCATGGAGGGAACGGGCAAGCCGGAGTACGGCACGTGTGTAGATATTGTCACACAGGCTGCCATTAAGAAGATGATGATCCCGGGTCTCATTCCCGTTGCGGCACCGATCCTCGTGGGTGTGATCTTGGGACCGCAGGCTCTCGGTGGAGTCCTGGTCGGCAGTATAATCACGGGCCTCTTTGTGGCGATCTCGATGACGAGTGGGGGAGGCGCGTGGGACAATGCGAAGAAGTACATTGAGGAGCAGGGGAAGAAGGGCAGCGAGACGCATAAGGCGGCCGTCACCGGTGACACGGTCGGTGATCCATACAAGGATACGGCAGGCCCCGCGATCAATCCCATGATCAAAGTGATCAATATCGTGGCGCTTCTCATTGTGTCTCTGCTTGTGCCCTAGCCGAACAAGGCTCATCAGCAGATCGACCGGGTGACGGAGAATTGAGTCAGCTTGACGGGGTTAGGGGCGTAAGGTATGCTGCAGTCATAGAGATTCTGGACCAGGGGGCCCTCGCGGAAGTCTAACGAAAGTGGGAGGTGCTTCTATGGAGAAGCAAGACAAAAGATCTGAATCCAAGAAGGATACGCAGGCGAAGGAGGAAGTCAAACCTAACCCAAAGGTCGTCGAAGCAGGGAAGAAACTGAAGGAAGACATTGATAAGCTGATCGACGACATAGATGAAGCCCTTGAGGAAAACGCTGAAGAATTCGTCAAGAACTATGTGCAGAAGGGCGGGGAGTAACTGGAGCCGTGTTCATCCGTCTTACGTTCTGTTCAGTCAGGCTGTCCTAGCGACTTGGTAGTCGTACTGCTTCTAGTGCCCCGCCCTGCAACATTCCCGTGATTCCCAACGTGTAGCGGGAGGAGTTTCCATCACCTCGAGGACCGATCACACCTCGGGGACTACCGCCACACTTTGCGTCGTCGATCCTCACCAACCACGCGATCCAACATCATCCCTGTGAGCTGATCTGGCATCGTTCTCCCGGCTTCTCTCGTCACGCCGCACCCGCATTCGTGTCACACGTTTGACTGAAAGTGTGGCGCGCGCGCTGCAGTGTGGCACCGTTATTTGACAAAGCCCGCGGCAACCTTTAATATTTCTTCTTAAATCTCAACCGGTTATGAAACGGCTCTCGACGTGTTCAAGCAGGCTTGAAGCTCGAGGAGAGAAGCGCGGTGGTTGAAAAGCGCTGGATTGTCCGCGATGTGGACGCGGATCAGCGGATGACGCTGGCCCGAGCGCTGTCGATTTCCCCGATCACTGCGGCAGTCCTCCTCGCACGAGGGGTGGACAACGCAGAACAGGCTAGTCTCTGGCTGGAACCTGGATCGCTCGTTGAACATGATCCGTATCTGATTCCGGACATGGAGAAAGCGGTTCAGCGACTCCACCGGGCTGTCAGAGACGGGGAGCGGATTTGCTTCTATGGGGACTATGACGTAGACGGGATTTCAGCGACGAGCATCTTTGAGACTTTCTTCAGGGGCCTTGGCGCGGAGGCCTTACACTACATTCCCCATCGCGAGCGTGAAGGCTATGGACTCAACGAGGATGCGGTCCGCCGGCTATCCAAGGACGGGGTGCGTCTCTTGGTCACATCTGATTGTGGAACGACCTCTCAGCGAGAGATCGAGGTGGCGCAGAGTCTCGGGGTTGACGTCATCGTCACCGATCACCACCAAGTTCCAGCCCAACTGCCTCCCGCACTCGCACTACTCAATCCCCATCGGCACGATTCGATGTACCCCTTCAAAAGTCTCTGCTCAGGAGGGCTCGCGTACAAAGTGATCCAAGCTTACAGCCAGCGATTTGGGGATGGAGGAACCCCAACCGAATCTTTTCAGGACCTTGTTGCGTTGTCAACCATCGCTGATGTGGTCCCGCTACAGGGTGAAAACCGGCGCTTTGTCCTCGAGGGGCTGGCGTTGATCACACATGGAGGTCGGAAGGGTATCCGAGCGTTGAAGCAGGCGGCAGGTGTTGAGCGGTCATGCTCAGCTGGCACTGTCGCGTTTCGTCTTGCGCCCATCCTCAATGCCGCTGGCCGGTTGGCCCATGCCGAGGCGGCTGTGCGACTCCTGACGACGCCGTCAGAGCCGGAGGCAACACGTCTCGCAGCCGAACTTGGCGGGCTCAACCGTGAGCGTCAGCAGATCGAGGAAGCCATCACGGCCGAAGCGAGAGCCTCGTTGGACCAGGATGATGTACCCCCGGCCTTGGTCCTCGCGGCACGGCACTGGCACGTTGGAGTCGTTGGGATTGTGGCTGCCAGGTTGGTGGAGCGATATCATAGACCCTCCGTGGTCATTGCGATTGATGAGAGAGGCATCGGAAGAGGTTCCGCAAGAAGTATCCCTGGGTTAAATCTTGTTCAGGCCTTCTCCGAGTGTCAGGACCTCCTGGAAGCGTATGGAGGACATCCCCGAGCCGCCGGGTTAACGCTACGCGAGGACCGGATTTCAGAATTCCGCAGTCGGTTCACGCGGGTGGTAGTAGAGACCGCGGGAGAACGGAGACCAGAGCCAACTCTTCATGTGGATGCGGAGGTGAGCCTAGTGGATGTGAGCCGTACGCTCGTGCGAGAATTAGAGAATCTGCAACCCTTCGGAGAAGGCAACCCTGAGCCGACGCTTGCGGTGCGTCAGGTGACCGTACTCTCGACCAGGGTGGTGGGCAATCAACATCTCAAGTTGACTGTCCGAGGCGGAAACTCGCCGCCGGTCGAAGGAATCGGGTTTCGGATGGGTTCGCACGCCGCACGGGGACTCTCGGCAGGTCAGGCTGTTGACCTGGCTTTCGCGCCCGAACTCAACCTCTGGAAGGGGTTGGAGCGGATTCAGTTACGACTGAGAGATGTCAAGACTAGTCCTATCGCGTGAACATGGTATGCCACACGGAACGGTGAAAGACCTTCGCCAGCTGATCACCCGCATTCGGGACTATGTTCCGGATACGGATGTGGAATTGGTACGTCGAGCCTACGCCTTCTCGGAAAAAGCTCATGAGGGGCAGAGGAGACGGTCAGGGGAGCCATATCTGCAACACCCCCTGGCGGTGGCGGGAGTCTTGACGTCGCTACGATCAGATGCAACTGCCATCGCGGCTGCTCTCCTCCACGATACGCTCGAGGATACACTCGCGACACCGGAGGAATTATCGCGAGAGTTCGGCAAGGACGTCCTTCACTTGGTTGAAGGAGTCTCCAAGATCGGCAAAATCCCGTTCAGAAATTACGAGGAGAAGCAGGCTGAAAATTTTCGCAAGATGGTTATCTCGATGGCGGACGACATCCGCGTGGTCCTGATTAAGCTCGCTGATCGTCTCCACAACATGCGGACATTGGAACACCTGCACGAAGCGAAGCGGAAACAGATTGCGCAAGAAACCCTCGAAATTTATGCTCCGCTGGCGAATCGACTGGGCATTGGTTGGATGAAGAACGAATTAGAAGACCTGTGCCTGAAGTATTTGAAGCCGAGCGTGTATGCGGCATTGAAGCTACGAGTCGCGAAGCGCGATGAACAGCGGTTACAGTATGTCCAGCAGGTCGTGCGGCTGGTGAGCCAGGAACTCGCCAAGGCCGGGTTGAAGGGCGAGGTCCAGGGACGATCCAAGCATCTGTACGGTATTTACCAGAAGATGGAGCGTCAACACATCTCCTTCGAAGAAGTGTATGATCTCGCCGGAATCCGTGTGATGACAGATACCAAGATGGACTGCTACGCCATCCTCGGGGCGATCCACTCAATGTGGCGGCCGGTGCCTGGCCGATTTAAGGACTACCTTGCCATCCCGAAATCGAACTTGTACCAGTCGCTTCACACAACGGTCGTTGGTCCGGAAGGAGAGCATGTTGAGATACAGATAAGAACGGAAGAGATGAACCGGGTTGCGGAGCATGGCATAGCCGCTCATTGGAAGTACAAGGAACATGGGCATGTTCAGGACAAGGATGGCAAAGCCTTTAGCTGGCTGCACCAATTTGTCGAGTGGCAGCGGGACCTGACTGATAATCGCCAGTTCATGGACTCGGTCAAGCTCGACCTCTTCCATGACGTGGTGTACGTCTTCACGCCCAAAGGGCTGGTCAAGGAGCTTCCCCTCGGCTCGACGCCGGTCGATTTTGCCTATGCCATTCATACCGAAATCGGTGATCGCTGCGTAGGCGCCAAAGTAAACGGGAAGCTCGTCCCCCTGAAGTCCCAGTTGAAAAGCGGGGACACCGTCGAGATTCTCACTTCCACGACGCAGGCCCCGCACAAGGACTGGCTGAAGTTCGTGCGATCCTCGAGGGCGAGGGCCAAGATCAAGCACTGGCTGAAGGTCGAAGAGCAGAAACGGAGTCTTGAGATCGGTCGACGGCTGTTGGAACGCGAATTTCGCCGCCATGAACTTCCCCCTGCGCAGACGTTCAAGTCCGATCGGCTTTTGGAGGTCGCCCGTCAGTCTGGCTATGACTCTATCGACGAGATCGTGGCGGCGGTCGGTTATGGCCGGCAGTCGACCTCGCAAGTGATCAGCCGATTGCTTCCCCGGGGTCCGGAAACTGGTGAACCAGCAGCTGCTGAGGAGACGACTGTCGTTCGGGCGCCTGCGGTGAAACAAGAGGATCGAGAAGTCAGGGTGAAGGGCGCGCGTGATCTTCTGATGCAGCTGTCACGGTGTTGCAATCCCGTCCCCGGCGATAGGATTCTCGGCTATATCACCCGAGGGAGAGGGCTCGCGATCCACTCGGTCGGGTGTCCAAACCTTGACGCGCTGGATTACGATAAGGAGCGGTTGGTGGAGGTTGAGTGGGATACGACCTCTCCGAGCACTCACCCTGTCAAAGTGTCGGTGCTCGCAGTTGACAAGACCGGTGTGTTGGCGAATGTCTCCTCATCGATCTCTGAGTGTGAGTCGAACATTCAGCGCGCAGAAATTTCCACCCGAGAAGATCGAAAAGCGGTGCTGGATTTCGTGGTCGAGGTCACAGATACTGCACATCTTGATCGCGTTCTCAAAGCTATCGAGCGTGTGGATGGCGTCATCACGGCCCGACGCGTCCGCTCGTGGAAGCCGCGGTAATACTTAAACAGCAGCCCCTTTTGGCGGCTCCACTTGCGGGTGACGGCCCGCCATCAAGACTTCACTGGGATCGATAAGCGTCACGCTGCTGTTGGCGGGTGGAAGACGAGAGGAAGATTAGTGTCGTGCAGCCTGGGGCAGCTGGAACTTCAGCTTGGCTCCTTTCTCGAGGCGCAGGGCTTCCGCTGTACCTGCCGCCAGCTCCAACACGTAGACGGATTTGTAGTTGGGCTGGTATTGAGGGCAGGCGTTGCCAGGTAAGTGGCACGCCGGGATGTTGTGCTCGATATGCACAATCTTCTTGTGCCCGTCCATCCAGAGGATATCCAGAGGAATGTTGGTGTTCTTCATCCAAAAGGTCCAGAGTTGAGGTTCAGGGAAGGTGAAGAGCATACCCCTGTCTTGGGGCAGTGAGTTCCGATTCATAAGGCCAGTGGCTCGTTTTTTCGTCGTATCGGCAAGTTCTGCGAGGATGACCGCCCCTGTTGGCGTAGTAACCCGAACGAGAGTTTCTTTCTCAGACGGTTCAGCGAACCCAAAAATGAGGGGGTATGAGATTGCCAGACAGAGGGCCGTCGTCAATGTGGTCAGCCATGGGCGCCTGCTCGGGCAGACCTTCGGAATGGTCAGATCCGTGACGATGGGCATAGCGAATCCTATGTGACTGCTGGAACGGCTGTCAACTGAGTGCGAGTTGTCTGTGTATGTCGCCAGGGCGGATCGGCGTGCGACTCCGCGCCACCGTCTGTATTGCTTGAGATATCGGATG
>JBHICF010000024.1:0-15169 GCA_046759485.1 Nitrospiraceae bacterium | reverse complement strand
CCTGGTCAGGGGTTGTAAAGGCAGACTGACACAGCTGCTCGATGCAATTGAGGCCGATTACAACGAACTGGATGTTGAGCGGCAGAGGATTCGCGATGTCGTGGCTGGACTGAAGGCGGTTTGTTCAGTGACCTTCCTTAACCAGGTTCTTGTTCACGGCGGGGATTTCCACGACCACATCGGTCGATCCGTTAGGCACGCACTGGCAACCCAAGCGGGACTGTAACGTGATCCCAGGTGCTTCCTCGAGTTGATCGAACTCGTCATCCGTGCCCTCGTTACATGAATTCAGGCCCTCCTTCACAATCACATGGCACGTTGAGCAGGCACAAACACCCCCACAGGCATGCTCCAGATCGATTCCAGCGCTCATGGCAATATCCAACACACTGCCGGGAAGGCCAGTTGGCCCATAAGGAATCTTCCCTGGGTCCACCTTGGCCTCCTGTCTGGTGCCGCCGGGCAGAATGAAGGTGATTGTGTAAGGCTTGGTCGGGAGCTCGGCTTCAGCTTTTTCGATATACGGATTGGTTCCGCCCATCACGTGACCTTTCGCCGGAAGTACCGAAACGAAACTACTTTAACATAGAACATTTTATGACCGCACTGAATTTATTTTACTTATATTTCAATATGTTATGTGACTTTTATAAATTAGTATTTAGTTCTTGACCAAGGTAAGTTCGCGATGTTACAGTGAATCCGACTAGAATGATCGGAGATCTTGTAGATCTCCGACCGATAGGATCGGATATACTACCATGTTCAAGTTCTCTAAGAAAGCAGACTACGGGCTGATGTCGCTTCAGTATATGGCCTCCCTACCCTACGGCCAGATATCGCGCGCGAGAGTGGTCAATACCAGGGAGATCGCTGAGGAGTATCACATCCCCGTAGAGCTGCTCGCGAAGGTCTTGCAGACCCTCGCGAAGCACGGAATCATCGAGAGCCAGAACGGGCCGAAGGGCGGCTATGTTCTTGCTCGAGAGGCGAACACCATCACGATTGCCCAAGTCCTCGAAGCCATTGAGGGTCCTCTGGGCATCACAGATTGTCTCCACGAGAAGGAGGGCTCCCCCTGCTTGCAGCAGGATCATTGTACGATCCGCACCCCTCTCTTCCAGGTACAGGACAGTATTTTTCAGCTGTTGAACAGTATGACGGTGGAAGACATGATGGGTGGGACGCCCCTCATTACCGTGCAAACCCATACCGCTGCACAAGGAGCTGACCGATGAAATTTCCGATTTACATGGACTACCATTCCACGACCCCGACGGACCCGCGTGTCTTGGAAAGCATGTTGCCCTACTTTACGGAGAAGTTCGGCAACTCGGCGAGTCGGAACCACGCCTTTGGCTGGGAAGCCGAGGAGGCTGTCGACAAGGCCCGGAAGCAGCTGGCCAGGCTGATCCACGCGGATCCCAAGGAGATCATCTTTACCAGTGGCGCCACGGAGTCGGACAACCTGGCACTTAAAGGCGTGGCCGAGATGTATCACGAGAAAGGCGATCACATTATCACGAGCGCGACCGAACATCGGGCCGTGCTCGATACGGCCAAGGTCCTCGAATCCAAGAAAGGCCTCAAGGTCACGTACCTTCCGGTGGACAAGTATGGGATGGTCAGTCCCGATGATGTCCGCAACGCGATCACCGACAAAACGATTCTGATCTCCATCATGTTCGCCAACAACGAGATCGGCACAATCAACCCCATCAAGGAGATCGGAAAGGTTGCCAAGGAGAAGGGCGTCCTGTTCCACTGCGATGCGACGCAAGGTGTGGGCAAGGTCCCCGTCGATGTCCAGGAGATGGGTATCGACTTGATGTCCTTCACCGCCCATAAGATCTATGGGCCCAAGGGCATCGGCGCGCTGTACGTTAGAAAGAAGGCCCCGCGGGTGCGGATCGCTCCGCTCATCGATGGTGGCGGGCACGAGCGGGGTATGCGCTCGGGTACGTTGCCAGTTCCGTTGGTCGTGGGGTTCGGAAAAGCCTGCGAGCTGTGCGAGCAGGAGATGGCCGCCGAATCGAGGCGATTGGCGATCATGAGGGACCGTCTCCAAGAGGGTATTATGAAGGGGCTCGATGAAGTGTACCTGAATGGGCATCCCACCGAGCGTCTCCCGCACAACCTCAATGTGTCGTTTGCCTACGTCGAAGGAGAATCGCTCTTGATGGGCGTGAAGGAAATCGCGCTGTCCTCCGGGTCGGCCTGTACCTCAGCCACGCTTGAGCCGTCCTACGTGCTACGGGCGCTGGGTGTGGGCTCGGACCTGGCGCATTCGTCCATTCGGTTTGGGTTGGGGCGCTTCAGTACCGATGAAGAGGTGGAATACACGATCAAGCGGATCATCGAGGTCGTCACGCGGTTGAGAGAGATGTCTCCGCTGTATGAGATGGCGAAAGAAGGGATTGATCTGAAGTCAGTTCAATGGGCGGCCCGCTAAGCGGAGCGGCTCCTTTGGTGTGGTAGAAAGAGGAGGGTCTGGCAATGGCATACAGTAACAAGGTTGTGGATCATTTCAACAATCCCCGCAATATGGGGAGCTTTAAAAAGGATGAAAAGGGTGTGGGGACAGGCATGGTCGGCGCACCCGAGTGCGGCGATGTTATGAAGCTGCAAATCAAGGTCGAGGATGAGAAAATCGTCGACGCCAAGTTCAAGACCTTCGGATGCGGATCCGCGATCGCCAGCTCCAGCCTGGCAACGGAGTGGCTCAAGGGCAAGTCGGTCGACGAAGCGCAGCAGATCAAGAACACGGACATCGTCCAGGAGCTGAACCTACCACCGGTCAAGATCCACTGCTCGGTGCTTGCGGAAGACGCGATCAAGGCAGCCCTGTCCGATTACAAGAAGAAGAGCGAGTCCTGACCTCCCCCGTGAGGAGACTCGTGAAGCACCAATTGGAGGAATGACGTATGGATTCGACGGAAACGACGGGCACGCCTGTTATTACAATGAGCGAGGCTGCGGTCAAGGAAGTCAAACGCCTGATGAACGTCCAGGGCATCACGGAGGGCGGTCTGCGCGTGGGCGTCAAAGGTGGCGGGTGTTCGGGGTTGAGCTATACCGTCAACTTTGACGAGAAAGTAACGCAGCATGACACCGTCTACGAGATCGAGGGCATCAAGCTGATCGTGGATCCCAAAAGCGCCATTTATCTCCAAGGCACGCAGCTCGACTTCCAGAAGGATCTGACCGGTGGAGCGTTCAAGTTCGTCAATCCAAACGCTCAGAAGACCTGCGGGTGCGGAGAGTCATTCTCGGCCTGATTGTCAGACCCTCCCTTGCCAACCATACACGACGATGAGCACAGGCATGGCGCCTCACGGCCATGCCTGTTTTATCAGAGGGACTAATGGACCAGCCCCCAACACATAAAACCAACCGCACCGAGCTCCAAATGGCTCGCAGTATGTGCTGGCACTGCCAATCGGAGATGACAGGGGAGTATTTCTGTGACCAGTGCGTCAAGGTCCAGCCACTCTCCAAAGACCTTGATTACTTCACCTGTCTGGCACTGCCACGCCAGCTCAACATTGATACGCAGACTCTGGAGTCCAAGTTCTACCAGCTCAGCCGTTCGTTTCATCCTGACTTTTTCCAAGCCAAGAGCGAGCATGAGCAGGCGATCAGCCTTGGGAATTCAGCCCTGCTGAATACTGCCTATCGCACGCTGAAAGATCCGTTCCGGCGGGCAGAATATCTCCTCCAACTAGAAGCCGGCTCTGCGAAGGATATTCGGACGTCTCCACCGGCCGATCTGTTCGAAGAGATCCTGGCACTGCAGGAAGACCTTGAAGAATTTCGCTCGACTCCCCAGGGCAAGGATGACTCGGCTACAGCACAATTGCGGGCCCGGCTCAAAGCGGACCGAGACTCGCTCGAGAAACGGCAGCAGGAGATGGAAGCTCGCCTGTTCCAATTGTTCTCCAAGTGGGATGCTCTCCAAGAGCGTCGAGCCCAAGGTGAGAACGTTCATGCAGAGAAGGACGCGGCCTTAAAGGAGATGCGGGAGATTCTGTCGAACCGGACCTATTTGCGGAATATCGTGGAAGATCTCGTCGCCACCACCGGGTGAGTGAGGGTTATTGACTCCGATGGCTCGCATTGTTGGCATAGATTTAGGCACCACCAACTCATTGGTCGCATACATGGACGGCCAGGCCCCGCGCGTGATTGCCGGGCGCAAGGACCGGACGATGGTGCCCTCAGTGGTAGCGATGACGGACAACGGTCTGATCGTCGGTGACCCTGCGAAGGTGCATCTGGTTCAGAACCCTGAACGCACGATCTATTCCGTCAAGCGTTTCATGGGGAAGACCCTCGACGATGTGGCCGAGGAGTTGAAGTACTTCCCCTACCGGCTCACGGAGCAGGGAGGCGTGATCCGCATCCAGATCGGTGAAAAAACGTACTCTCCGCCTCAAGTCTCGTCGATGGTTCTGAAAGAACTCAAGCGACGGGCGGAGGCCCACCTTGGGGAGGAGATCAGAAAGGTCGTGATCACCGTGCCGGCCTACTTCAATGACAGCCAGCGCCAGGCGACCAAGGATGCTGGAATGATTGCGGGTCTGGAGGTGGTCCGGATCATCAACGAACCTACTGCAGCCTCACTGGCATATGGCCTTCAAAGGAAGACGCAGGGAACGATCGCGGTGTTCGATTTGGGCGGCGGGACGTTCGACATCTCGATCCTCAAACTGAAGGACGGGATCTTCGAGGTGTTGGCTACCAACGGGAACACCCATCTGGGCGGCGATGACTTCGATCGCCGGCTTGTAGGAGTCATCGTCAAAGAAGTGCGCGACCAGCATGGCCTGGACCTGAGCCAGTATCCTGATACCCTCCAAACCATTCGACTCGAGGCGGAGAGTACCAAGATCCGGCTGTCAGATGAGCACAAGAGCACGGCGGTGATCCCGCTGCCGGATGGGAAAGGTGAGTACCGCAGAGAGTTCACACGTGATCAGCTGGAGGGGCTGACCATGGATCTGGTCGAGCAGACCCTTCTCCCCTGCCGCCAGGCCCTTACAGACGCGGACGTGCAGCCATCAGGAATCGACGAAGTGGTGCTCGTGGGCGGCTCGACCCGCATGCCACTCGTCCGTCAACGAGTGCAGGAGTTATTTGGCAAAAAGCCGCACAGCGAACTGAATCCCGACGAGGTTGTGGCCTTAGGCGCAGCGGTGCAGGCCGACATTCTGAGCGGTGGCACTCAAGAACTACTGCTGCTGGATGTCACGCCACTATCTTTGGGCATCGAGACCATGGGCGGGGTGGTGAGCTCCCTGATTCGGCGGAATACCACGATTCCCACGAGCGCGAAGGAGATGTTCACCACGTATGTCGATGGCCAAACCTCAGTCGACATCCATGTCCTGCAGGGCGAACGCGAAATGGTCAAGGACAACCGTAGCCTTGCAAGGTTCCAACTCAAGATGCCCCCGCTGCCAGCTGGGGTTCCACGCATCGAGGTCACATTTCTGATCGACGCCAACGGGATCCTGAATGTGTCCGCCAAGGACGTTCGCACCGGTCAGGTTCAGTCTATCGAGGTCAAACCCTCCTACGGGCTGTCCGACGAGGAAGTGGAACGGATGATTAGCGAGTCATTCAAATTTGCGGCAGAGGACCTCAAGGCGCGACAGCTCATCGAGGCGCGAACGGAAGCCGAAGCGATCAAGAACGCCACGACGAAGGCGCTACACCAAGGCGGTCACCTGATCAGCGCCGAAGAACAGGGTACCATCCGGGCCTCCCTGTCAGAATTGGAGTCCGTCGCGTCCGGTGAAGACCATCGGCGCATTCGCGAGCGCATCGCAGAGCTGGAAAAGTCGACCCATCACCTGGCTGAAGTATTGATGGATTCAACCTTGAAAGAAGCCCTGCAGAACAAGAAGCTACACGAACTGCCGTAACGGAGAGCGAGTCGCGCGATGCCGATCAAGAACGTGCAGGTTGATCCTCAGCGGTCACGACCGAGCTCTGGAATCGAAGGAGGAAACACCTTCAAAGTGATCTTCCAGCCCTTCGATGTGATGGTCCAGGCAAAAGAAGGTCAGACCCTGCTGGAAGTCTGTGAGGAGCATCAGCTTCCACTCGACCATCAGTGCGGAGGTAACTGTGCCTGCTCGAGTTGCCAGGTGCTAATCCGAGAGGGAATGAAGGCCCTCTCACCGATTGATGAGGACGAGCAGGATCAATTAGACGACATTGAGCACTTGCGCCCGCTGTCTCGGCTGGGATGTCAGGCGAGGGTGTTCGGCGAGATCGAGGTTGAGATTCTCCGCGCTGTCTGAGCCATCGCCGCACAAGGTTCAGCAGCGGGGAAAAGCTGTGGGCGGGTGAGGAGGAAGTACCGATGGAGCTGACGTGGCAAGATGCCGAGGAGATCGGGATTCGACTGCACGAAACTCATCCGGAGACTGATCCCCTCTCGGTTCGGTTCACTGACATGCACGCGTGGATCACGGCGTTACCGGACTTCAAGGACGATCCGAAGAAGTCCAACGAGAAAGTTCTTGAGGCCATTCAGATGGCCTGGCACGAAGAGTATCAGGACGCACAATCCTAGCCTTACCCGGTTAACCTGGCTCCACAACCCCCGAGCTCGGCTCCGGCTCAGCCTCCTGCCCTCCTTCTGTTCCTCCCTGTGATGCTGGAACCGGCTCCGTGTCGGGTTGCATCAATTCACCATCCAGACTCCCACTTTCCCTGAAGTCGATGCGATAGAACTCGGCGGTGTCAAGCCGTGGCGGAGCCAGTCGCGTCGGCTCAGTCCCATCGGCGAAGATCTCGACCATCCCATGATCACCCTGGTCCGGTGCCAGGAATCCGGTCCGCTGATCGACCCGTACGAAGCGAATGTCGTCGGGGATCTCGAACGGCATCACTGGCAGCAAGTCCAGCGCCTGAGTCATAAAGTTAATCCAGATCGGCAACGCCGCCTGCGCTCCGGATTCGTGATCTCCCAACGACCGCATGTCATCGAATCCGACCCATACACCGGTGACGAGGTTCGGGGTAAATCCGATGAACCAGGCGTCAGTGAAATTGTTGGTCGTGCCTGTCTTGCCCGCGACGGGCCGGTCAATGACATTGGCACGCTGCCCGGTGCCTCTTTGAATCACATCCTCCAGCATGTTCGTCACCAGGTAGGCCGTTTCCTTTGATACGACTTCAACCGGCTCGAAGTGCGTTTGCTGCAGGACCTGGGCGTCCACATCCTTGACCATTGCCATGGAATAAGGTTCCAGCCGGACACCCTGGTTGGCGAAGACGCCATACCCAGAGACCAGCTCGACGAGTGTGAGGCTTGAGGAGCCAAGTGCGAGTGACAGGTCTTGATTGAGCGGGCTGGCGATCCCAAGATTCCGGCTGAAATCGGTCACAGTCGGAATCCCGATCTTATCGACCAACCGGACCGTGGCCAGGTTCCGAGAATGGATGAGGGCCTCGCGCAGCGTGATGTTCCCATAGAAGCGTTTCTCGTAGTTCTCCGGTTTCCAGATTTTGTCCAGCTCCTCCTCCTCATACACAACTGGGGCGTCCGCCACAATCGTGGCCGGACTCAACCCCTGTGCTAATGCTGTCGCGTAGATGATCGGCTTAAAGGCCGATCCTGGCTGTCGGCGCGCGATGACGGCTCGATTATATTCGCTACGCTCGAAGTCATACCCTCCCACCATCGCCCGAATCGCCCCCGTTCGCGGATCAAGCGCGACGAGCCCCCCCTCGACCATAGGAGTCTGTTCAAGACGGAAGTGCACCATGTCCTTCTCGATCTTCTTGACCGCCACTTCGATCACATCGCCTGGCTTCAACAGCTCACTGAGGTCCGGGACGACGGTGTAATCTTTGCTGGGATCGATACCCTGAAGCCGTTTGCGAGCCCACGCCATATCGTCGAACGCGAGTCGGCCCACAGTAGACCCCGTCCGGACCAACACATGGTTCTTGGCGACCTTGGTGACAACACCCTGCAATAGATCGTCGATTCGCAAGTCTTGTTCCATCTCTAAAGCGGTCACGCCGGTGACCGCAGTGGGGTCCTGCTTCCCGATTGGACCGCGCCATCCCTGCCGTTTGTCCAGAGCAAGGAGCCCGTCACGGATAGCCTGCTCTGCGGCGTTCTGCATCTCGACGTTCAGCGAGGTGTAGATTTCCAACCCGCCTTTGTACACCATCGTCTCCCCGTAGGTGCGCACGAGGCTCTGGCGTACATGCTCGATGAAATACGGAGCGCTGCGCTGTGACCTGACGTCCCGGAAATACAATTGCTGCGCGACTGCCTCCTCATGATCTTCCGGCATGATGAACGCGGCCTCCACCATCCGGTCAAGGACGTGCACCTGGCGTCTCTTCGCCAGCTCGGGGTTCTTGTATGGGGAATAGTTGTTGGGTGATTTGGGGAGGCCAGCCAGGAAGGCAGATTCCGCTAAATCTAAATCGAGCGGATCTTTTCCGAAATAACTCTGGGCTGCAGCGGCAACTCCGTAGGCTCCCTGGCCGAAATAAATCTGGTTGAGATACATCTCCAGGATCTGTTCCTTCGTGAGCCTTTGCTCCATCCTGTAAGCCAAAATCAACTCTCTCATCTTGCGCGCGTAGGTGCGTTCTGGAGTCAGAAAGAGCGAGCGCGCCAGCTGCTGGGTAATCGTGCTGGCTCCTTCGCGTTTCCCGCCTCGTCGGACGTTTGTCCAGACGGCGCGCAGAATACCGATAAAGTCCATGCCGGGGTGGTCAAAGAAGCGCGCGTCCTCCACAGCCACAACCGCCTCGATCAGCTGTTCCGGGATTTCGGCCAACGGCGTCAGGATCCGCCGCTCGATGTAGTATTGGCCCACAACCTGGCCATCGTCCGCGTAGACGCGACTTGCCAGGCTGGGTTGGTGCTCCGGGACCTCCTCCAGCGATGGCAGATCCTTCGACATGTACCATACAAGCCCGACGACGCTTCCGCTCACCAGTCCGACTGACAGGACGACACTCAACAGCACGGCCTGCCATCGCGGCAACTGCCGGAGGTGGGAGATAAGCGTTTCTATTCGTTCGCGGAATGCCATGGTTAGGGGACTCCGATCAGATTCTGGTCAGGGAAAGTCTCTTCACCTTACAACGCACCTTGGCAAAACTCAAGCCGTGAGCCCTCTTCCTGCCCACTGCAGGCAACGCCACCTCTTGTCTTGCCGCCTCGGTTGGGATATAGGGAGTAGCGCTGATGAGGATTCGACGAAAAGTCTCCAAGCCCCATCGAGCAGAACGTCCGCTCTTCATTGTCGGCTTCTCCGCAGCCTCTCCTGCTCTGCCTGACCTGGCATCATGGTTTGACCTGGAATACGGAGGTCCGATCCGGCTCCGCGAGCTGGTGGGCCAGGAGGCCGAGACGGACATCCGATCTCCATTAGCGGAAGCAACCCATGGCCCCTGGACAGCGATCATCCGTCTGTCCCTCTCCGTGTCTGAGGCCGAGGAATGGAAGAACCGCTTGGGATGGCTGCATCCGCTTGCTGCCTCCGTCTCCACAACCAGCTTGCCGCCGGCCGAGGCGTGTAACGCCATCCTGCATGCCAGCCGCTTAGCGAGGGGGATCACGCTGTTGACCGATGGGACCTCCTACGACCTCGCAGCTCAGTCGTTTTTCAATCCCTCGGACTGGCGCGACCAGGCGCTGGATCTGTTTCGTACCGGCGACCATGTCAAGGTAGTCCAGGCCGAAACACCCGATGCCAAGCAAGACTGGTTTTCGACGCGCGGTCTGGGTAAATTCGGGCTTGACGAGATCGAAACATTCCGGCCCATAGGTCTCCCACATCAGCCGATCCTGGACACACTCGTCGCTATCGCTGATGAAATCGTCCGGACCGGCCGCTCCCCTAAGGTGGGCTCAACAGTCCACATCGAGCAATTCGGTGTCATCGTCCAGGTGGTCCGGCACCGAACAGTCCCTTCTGCCGGCATCCCCCTCATCCTCCGAGAAATCACGTGGCAATCCTTTGAACCAGAAGGTAAAGACCTGTGATTTCACCATCCATATCAATCAGTTAGAGCCACAGTCGAGCGCTACGAACATCGGTCATGGGTCTTTCGACCGATTGACAAACTTTCCGCGGCCATGCTACCAAACTTGCTCCGAATCATACCCAGACCGTATTTCAACCTCAGTCAGGCAACCTTAGTCAGGAAGGGAGGGTTCGATGGCATCCGACGTGGCATCTGAAATTAAAGCGGGGGATACAGCACCAGACTTCACGCTTAAGGACCAGGATCAGCAGGACGTCAAGCTGAGCGATTTCCGCGGCAAGAAGAACGTCGTCCTGGCGTTCTACCCGTTAGACTGGAGTCCCGTCTGCACGGGGGAAAACAAGTGCCTCACCGATGATTTCCCCAGCTTTCAATCCGCTAACTCTGAAATATTCGGAGTCAGCGCTGACAGTTTCTTCTCACACAAGGCCTGGGTGGACGCTCTTGGCCTCAAGCACCGGCTGCTGGCCGACATGCACCGGACCGTAAGCAAGGCCTATGGCCTCTATTTCGAGCCGCTGAATTGCTCCAAGCGGGCGACCGTTATCGTGGACAAGAACGGCAAGGCTGCCTATGTCAAGGTGCAGGAGATCAAGACTGCGCGCGATGATAAGGAAATCCTAGAGGCCCTCAAGAAGTTGAGCTAGTGTAGGTGAAACGAGCGGCGGGGACCGTCCACAGAGACGCCCCCCGCCGCTTCGCGTGCAAGAACTGAGGGAAGAAACACACGTGAGCGGCGCGGTCGAAGACGTCAGCGATGCCAATTATGAAGAATTCATGCAGGCGCCCGCCTCAATTGTGACCTACGGCATTGCCTCTTGCGCGCCCTGTGAGGCCTTCGATCCGATCCTTCAAGAGACCGCCGCGCGCTTTACCAAGATCCGGATCGGGAAAGCCAAGATGCATGTTCCCGGACGGTGCCGGGAGATTAAGAAACAGCACCAGTTCGAGACCTATCCTACCACCCACCTTTTCTCACGAGGCAAGTTGCTCCTCACGCGTGAGGGCAAGTTGGAGGCCGAGGAGCTCACGGCCCTGATTAACGATCATCTGCCCGGTGAGTAAAGGCTGCCTTCTGGTCACGGCCCACCCCGCGGTCCGGGTACGCTGGCCGGCTTGTCCGGGTCCCATCCTATTCACCATACTCGAATGTGCACCCTGGCGATTCGATGAGCCGGGCGCACCGGAGACGCCCCTCCGAGATCGAGTTCGCCAGCAGCTGCCAGATCACCCGGACAAGGTGCTCGCCTGTCGGCACCAGGGAAGCCAACTCTGGAAGCTGGCTTAAATCATTGCGATGAAACCGCTGAACCACCCGGTCGCGCACGAGGCGGTCGAGCACGGTCAGGTCAGTAACCATCCCGGTCTCCGGATTGATATCGCCCTGCACCGTGACTTGCAGAAGGTAGTTGTGTCCCGCGTGGGCCTTTCCCCCACCCTCACTCGATACAGGATAGCTCGCCGAAAATTCGTATTGTCGTGTCACGCTCGCGCGCCCGTTTCCCGTTCCTCTGTCCGTCATATCTTCCGCCGCCACCTCGGCAAAGAGATCTTCGTCTTCGAACAGACGAATCTTTTCTAGCGTCCCAATTTCAGAGCGCTGGGCAAGGAGGCGCCAAAGGACCCGGGCAATGTTCTCCGTGGTCGGGATACATGTCGCGAAATAGGGCGTATCGAGATTGAGGTGTTTGTGATCGAACTCTTCAAGCACTTGCTTTAAGACCTCTTTGAGATCATAGAGGTTCACGACCATCCCTGTGCACTCGTCAACTTCTCCCGCTACGGTCACCTCAACCAGGTAATTGTGCCCATGCCCCGGCAGGTTGTTACAGGCGCCGAACTTGGCGCGGTTCTGCCCCGCATCCCACGCATCGTTCTGATAACGGTGCGCTGCCGCAAACTCCATTCGTTTCGTGAGACGCACGCGAGACATGCTGAACCTCCACTTGACGCACAAAGGGCCGGGATCCCATGACCCCGGCCCTTTAGATTTCTTCTACCTGGGTTGACGGCGAGACAGACGAGCGGTTACGCGCTGAATGAGCTGCCACACCCGCAGGTCGTCTTGGCTTGTGGATTCTTGATCGAAAAGCCTGAGCCTTGCAGGCTGTCCACATAATCCACCTCGGCGCCGCTGAGCAACGGGGCGCTCTGTGAATCCATCACGACCGACACGTCGCCCTTTTCGATCACGGTATCGTCATCCGACAGCTTCGATTCGAACGACATGCCATATTGGTAGCCGTGACATCCGCCGCCACGCACGTAAACCCGAAGGCCCACTGTGTCCTTCTCTTCCTTCATCAGCTCGCGAATCTTCTCTTCGGCTTTCGCAGTAATAGTGACCATCCTGACCCTCCCTCCTCACGCTCCTGATGACCGACGATCAATCAAATGAACCGATTCTTCTCGATCTCTTCTATTACAAGTATATGGGCATTATATCTAGAAAGTCAACCGCTTACGACGCCCATAGGGCATAAGAACGCGTCACAGCGGGACATACCGGGTCGCCTGGCCTAGGCAGTGATGGGCCTCAAGTCCTGGCCAGGTCACGAGCCGGGGCTCCCGGCCACGACACCCAAATCGGCCAACCATTCCTGGCGCATCGGCGCCGGCACGTTGGCCATGGTCTGATACGCGGGGTGACAGATCTCAACTGATGCCGTGGTGCTCCCTGCCAGTGCCTTCCGGAACTCATCGCCGGGGCGAAACCGCACGAAATGGACGGCGCTGATCTTATCCTCCTTACTGTGCCCCGTTTCAAATTCTCCATAAACGGCATGCTTCCCACACCGCAAGGCGACCGTCTGGCCCCGGTCGATGCCCTGGAACGCATCCAGGTCTTCTTTAATATGGTCGGACTCGGTGATTTCAATGAACATCGTGGCACTGAGCCCTCCATCCTGGGGGAGCAAGGCATTGTAGACATCCAGCTCGTTCTGCACTTTCATCGGATCGACAATCCGCTCGGCTCGGATCATTTCCTGAATTTGAAACAGCACGGTCTCCCGGTTTTCGAACACAAGGGTGACCTTCTCGCCCACCGCCAGTCGGCGGCGCTGTTTGAGCTCGATAATCCGCTGTCTGAAGGGCACACGGATCTGTTCGTACTCGCCATAAGGAACCAGATCGTCTTGAGTCAGTGGAATCATGGCTGCAATCCGTAGGCGTCCCGGACGATCTGGATGGGATGCAAGGCCGAAGGCTGTCTGGATTCTGCACCTCGACCGGCTTGATCCAGTTGGAGCGCGGCGAGCGGACAGTCCGAGGCGACCAGGTCAGCGGGCGTCTGCTCGATTTCTCGCACCACCTTGTCCGCAATCTTCATCGAGAGATCAAAGAACTCGACTTTGGCTCCCCAGGTCCCATCATGGCCGGAACAGCGCTCGATGAGGGTCACCTGCGCGCCGGTCAGCTCCATCAGATCTTTGGATTTAAACCCGATGTTCTGGTCGCGGAGGTGACAGGGTATCTGGTACACCACTCGCCCGGGGTTATGTGGGAAGTCCGTGACCAAGGATCCGCTGCGTTTCAGGCGCATGAGGTATTCGCAAATATCAAACGTCCGTTCCGACAGGTTCTTGGCATCGTCTCCTGGAAGAAGCGACGGATATTCGCGCTTGAGCATCAAACTGCAACTCGGTACGGGAGACACGACGTCGTACCCAGCATCAAGCCAGGATCGCAGTGAAGCCAGGTTCGCCTTGGCGGCTTTCACAATGGAGCCGGTATCGCCGATGTCAAAGGACGGCATCCCGCAACACTGTTGTTCAGGCACGGCGACCTCCACACCGTTTCGCTCCAATACCTGCACCGCAGCCTTCCCAACATCCGTGGCTTGGTAATTGACCATGCAACTGGCAAACAAGGCCACCTTCCCACGTGGCGCGGCCGGCTTCAGAGGATTTCGACGATGCCACCAGCGAGGGAAGGTTTCGGACTGATAGGCCAACACGTGGCGATCTCGGTGGACACCCAGAACCTTTTCGAGGAGGGTCCGCATCCAAGGGGTCCTCATGACCCAGTTGACAAGTGGCGCGGACAGGCTGTTGAGCTTCCCCATCAAGTCCGTCCGAACCAGAAGGCGATCCCGCCACCGTACGCCCTTCTCGGCAGCCAGCCGCTGCTTCCAGGCGATCATGAGGCGGGGAAAATCGATCTCGTACTGATGGGGCGGCGTGTAGGGGCAGTGGTTGTAACACAGCTTGCAGAAGTAGCACTCGGTCGCGACCTGCTCAAAATCGGCTGGAGCCAGCTTGAGCAGGTCGCTGTCGTGCGCATCGATGCGGTCGAACAGGGTGATGAAGGAAGGACACAGATTAAAACACCGGCGGCACCCGTCACACACCTCGTAGATGCGAAGGGTTTCCTTCTCCAACTGCAGGCGGGACGGTCCAGGCGCGATAAGATCGATGCCTCCCACGTGGTCAGCTCTTCAAGCTCTCGATACCTTTCGTGAACCGGTTCGCGTGCGACCGCTCCGCCTTCGCAAGCGTTTCAAACCATTCAGCCAATTCCTGGAACCCTTCGTCGCGCGCCGTCTTAGCCATGCCCGGGTACATCTGCGTATATTCGTAGGTCTCGCCCTCAACCGCTGATTTCAGGTTGGCTTCCGTATTCCCGATCGGTACGCCAGTGGCCGGGTCGCCAACCTCCTTCAGGAAATCCATGTGCCCGAATGCATGGCCGGTTTCCGCCTCTGAGGTATCCCGGAACAGGCCGCCGATGTCGGGGTAGCCCTCGATGTCGGCTCGACGGGCGAAATACAGGTACCGCCGGTTGGCTTGGGATTCGCCAGCAAAGGCTTCTTTCAGGTTCTCGTGACTCTTTGTCCCTTTTAGACTTTTGCCCATAGCTCCCTCCACGTGAAGTGATTAGTGTTGACGCCTTGGATGCACGCTCGCGGTACGGCGCGTCTGACCCTGACACCTCGCACAGTACCCCTGAAACTCGACTCGATGACCAATGACCTCGAACCCGGTCTTTTTCCTGGCCGAGAGCGCGAGCCGGTCCAGCGCCCGGTCGGTCAGATCCTGAATTCGCCGGCAACCTAGACAGATGAGATGATGATGAGGGCGAGAATTGGCATCAAATCGGGTCCGATCATGCCAATAGTTCACCTCATCGACGAGAC
>JBHICF010000023.1:0-15414 GCA_046759485.1 Nitrospiraceae bacterium | reverse complement strand
GTAAGGATACCCGTTTCTTATCGCCATTGCCTAATTTGTAGTCACCAGGACGGTCATCTTAAGGGGTTCGTGCTCAACCAGCAGGGAGGAAGAACGTGAGGATCGAACGCAGGTTTACTCGGAAAGGGAAGAGCCCGTACGAGGGGATTCAGTTTGTCAAGCGCTCCTCGGAGATCCGGAACCCTGACGGCTCGACGGTGTTCAAGCTGGAGGGCATCGATGTCCCCGATAGCTGGTCGCAGCTGGCGATCGATATCGTGGCGCAAAAATATTTCCGCAAGGCGGGGATTCCCCTCGTTGACGATGAGGGGAAGCCATTGAAGGGGCCTGATGGCAAACCGGTGCTGGGGGGAGAAACGGATGCGCGCCAGGTGATTCATCGCTTGGCTGGATGCTGGACTCATTGGGCACAGGCACACGGATATTTCACGACCGAGGACGATGCATCCGCGTTTTATGACGAGATGTGCTACATGCTGGCTCGCCAGATGGCCGCCCCGAATTCCCCCCAATGGTTCAACACAGGTCTCCATTATGCTTATGGGCTCTCTGGGCCAGCACAAGGACACTATTACATAGACCCGCGTACGCGTGAGATGGTCAAGGCGACTAATGCGTTTGAGCACCCACAACCGCATGCCTGTCAGCCATACGACGCGCTGATCTCAACGCCTCAGGGACCGATTCCCATCGGAGAGATCGTCACGAGAGAGATGGTCGGCCTCGAGGTGTATGACGGTCGCGAAGAAGGGAGAGGAACGACCAAAATTGTCGCAGTGAAAGCCAACGGGTATAAGCCTGTCTTTCGGATTGTGCTGAAAAACGGAATCTGCATTGAGGCCACAGGAGACCATTTGGTCTATGCGTTGAGTGAACGTCGCTCCATGGGGACCTGGCGGCGTGTGGATGAACTGACCCGCAGTATGCGGCTACAACTCTCCACGCAGACCAGCGTGACGGCGGCCTCCGAGACACGAGTCGTCTCCGAAGCGGCCCTGGTTGGTTGGCTTCAGGGAGATGGGTTCGTCGGACAGTTCGAGCATGGCGACACGCGCAGCTTGACGATTGAGTTTATGACCATCGACAAAGATGAATTTAACTTTGTCCTGGATCGGGTTCAACGTGTCTTCGACGGGATTCCA
The DNA here is from genome assembly GCA_046759485.1 of Nitrospiraceae bacterium. Taxonomy (GTDB): domain Bacteria; phylum Nitrospirota; class Nitrospiria; order Nitrospirales; family Nitrospiraceae; genus JBHICF01. The sequence goes on along the minus strand of JBHICF010000023.1, from coordinate 14,272 downwards.
TATTACGTTAGCTCGATCGAGACGAAGGCGTCCAATTTCGACCTTCGCCGAATCCGGTTGCATGGAGAGACCCTCCGTCCCTTTGTCGAAAAATACGAGCTCCTGAGCGGGAATGCCGACTGGTGGATGCCGTCCGTGATCCGTGCTTCAGGCATCCAGGCTCACACCGCCTATCTCTTGGGCTTGTTCCAGGTGAAGGGGTCGGTACGGCAGCGCTCACGCGTGACTCGTGCCGCCGATCTTGTCTTCGCCACCACCTCACACCGACTTGCGCTTGATGTCCAGGCGCTCCTGCTGAACCTTGGGATTTATGCTCGCTTGCAGCGTGGTATGGAAAGCAGGGAGACACGGCGAGCCTCGTACTTCGTCACTATCAGCTACTCGGAAGCTCGTGTCAGATTCCAAGAATTGATCGGTTTCGTGTCTGAGGACAAGCGACGGAAGCTGGCGGTCGCCTGCACCGATCAGGTCTCGGGCAAGCAACTCTCGGGATTGCACGAAGAATCCATCGTACGCCTCGAGGCTGCACGGGTCCAGCCGGTCTATGACATTCAGACCGAAAGCGGCCAATACTTGTCGAACAACGTCGTCGTACACAATTGCTTCATTCAGTCCATCGAGGACGACCTCGTGAATGAAGGCGGAATCATGGACTTGTGGACGCGAGAAGCGCGCCTCTTCAAGTATGGGAGCGGCACGGGTTCGAATTTCTCGCGATTGCGAGGCGAAGGAGAAGCGTTGTCCGGCGGCGGCAAGTCCTCAGGCCTCATGTCCTTCCTGAAGATCGGGGACCGAGCCGCCGGCGCCATCAAATCCGGCGGGACGACGAGACGAGCAGCCAAGATGGTCTGCCTGGATTTAGACCACCCCGACATCGAGGAGTTCATCGACTGGAAGGTGATCGAGGAACAAAAGGTTGCTGCGATGGTCACAGGCTCAAAAACCTGTGCGCAGCGGTTGAATGCCGTGTTGAAGGCCTGTCACGTGCCGGACGAGGAGGGCGTGAACCAGGTGAACACCGACCCGAAGAATAATCCGGGATTGACGGCAGCCATCCGAGAGGCACGGCAGTCGTCTGTGCCCGAAGCCTACATTCAGCGCATGTTCACCTACGCCAGGGAAGGATTCACCCACTTCACCTTCCACGAGTACGACATCAACTGGGACGGCAAAGCCTATCAGACCGTCTCGGGGCAGAATTCCAACAACAGCGTGAGAATCCCCAACGAGTTTTTTGAGATCTTACGACAAGACGGGGAGTGGCCCTTGAAGCGGCGCACTGACGGAAAGGTGGCCAAGACCATCAAGGCCCGTGAATTGTGGGACAAGGTTGCCTGGGCCGCATGGATTTGCGCAGATCCTGGCACGCAGTATGACACGACCATTAATGAATGGCACACCTGCCCTGAGGACGGACGCATCAATGCGTCAAACCCTTGCAGCGAATACATGCACTTGGACGACACCGCCTGTAACCTTGCGTCCCTCAACCTAGGTGAGTTCTGCACGGACGATGGATTGTTCAATCTCGATGACTACCGACATGCGATTCGGCTTTGGACTATTACTCTCGAGACGAGCGTGCTGATGGCCTCTTTCCCCAGCCGACCTATCGCGGAGAAGAGTTATGTGTTCCGGACCTTGGGGCTAGGGTATGCCAACTTGGGGACGATTCTCATGCGGCAGGGGATTCCCTACGACTCACCGAAAGCCCTCGCCATCTGTGGAGCGCTCTCGGCGATCTTGTCGGGTGAGTCCTATGCGACCTCGGCAGAAATGGCTGCCGAGCTCGGGCCGTTTGAGGGCTATGTGCGGAACCGTGACCACATGCTACGGGTCATCCACAATCATCGGCACGCGGCCTACAATGTACCGTCGGAAGAATATGAAGGTCTCACCATTAAGCCCAAAGGGATACAGCCAGAGCACTGTCCACCGGAGTTGCTACTCGCTGCTCGCCGAGCTTGGGATAGAGCGCTGGAATTAGGAACTGCGTACGGGTTCCGGAATGCGCAGACCACGGTGATCGCGCCCACCGGCACCATTGGGTTACTCATGGATTGCGATACGACGGGGATTGAGCCGGATTTCGCCTTGGTAAAATTCAAAAAGTTGGCTGGTGGCGGCTATTTCAAAATTATTAATCAAAGCATCCCACCCGCCCTCGCGACATTAGGCTATACCGAAGCGCAGATCCAGGAAATCGTCACGTATTGCACGGGCCGCCGTACGCTCAATGGGGCACCGTATATCAATCACGAAGCTTTGCAAGGCAACGGGTTTGACGGTGCAGCCCTGGATCGTTTGGAAAGTACGCTTGGACAGGCGTTTGACATTCAGTTTGCATTTAACAAGTGGACGCTCGGCGAGGAATTTTGTCGTGAGACCTTGGGTCTCACTGACGCTCAATTGAACGATCCGGCATTCAACATGTTGAAGAGCCTTGGCTATACCCAAGAACAGATCACGGCCGCAAATGATTATTGCTGCGGCACCATGACCGTGGAGGGTGCGCCCCATCTGAAGCCCGAACATCTGCCGGTGTTTGATTGCGCAAACCGGTGTGGGCGCGCCGGCCAGCGTTTCATTGCTGTCGACGCGCACATTCGGATGATGGCCGCCGCTCAGCCGTTCATCAGCGGAGCGATCTCCAAGACCATCAACATGCCCAGCGATGCCACGATCGAGGACGTCAAGGCGTCCTACCTGTTGGCTTGGAACAGTATGCTGAAGGCTGTGGCTCTTTATCGAGATGGTTCGAAGCTGAGCCAGCCACTCAATGCTTCCACCGACTTAGGTGAAGTAGTGGACAATGCACAGGTCGTGGCGGTGGCGGAAATGGTCGCGGAGCGGGTCATGGTCCGCTACCTGGCCAAGCGTCGCCGGCTCCCTGAGCGAAGAAGCGGTTATACGCAGAAGGCGGTGATTGGGGGACATAAGATCTACCTGCGAACCGGAGAATATGGGGATGGGACTCTCGGCGAGATTTTCCTGGACATGCACAAGGAGGGTGCCGCGTTTCGAAGTCTGATGAATTGTTTTGCCATTGCCATCTCTCTGGGTCTTCAGCACGGAGTCCCGCTGGAGGAGTTCGTCGAGGCCTTTGTGTTTACCCGGTTCGAGCCCAACGGTCCAGTAAAGTTGAATGACCGGATCAAGATGTCCACCTCGATCATTGACTATATCTTCCGCGAGCTCGCGATCACCTACCTTGGACGCTATGACCTCGGGCAAGTGGTAGAGGACGACCTACGCGGGGACTCGGTCAAAAAAGACGAGCAGGACCCTGAGTGTATGGACGAAGAGCTTGTGGACCCCCAGGTCTTGGCGCCGTCAGGGATCAGCCCTGAGGTGTTTCCATCACGGCGGGGTAGTGGGAACGGCTCGAAGGGGAATGGACACGGTAACGGAAATGTCGCAAGGAAGGTAGAACTCAAGCGAGAAACGGTGACGTATACGGCTGTCCAAATCGCACGGCAAAAGGGGTACGAAGGAGACCCCTGCATGGAATGTAAGCAGTTCACGCTCGTGCGAAACGGCACCTGCCTGAAATGTGAGACCTGCGGCGCTACAAGCGGATGTTCGTAATGGCAAAGGAAGCCGGATGAGGTCTGAGCGGGTCCCGCCGCCGACCAGCCCTGCCGTCCTGGCCCTCTACGTGCCTCTGGAGGGTCACCGCCGTGGACGGACAGCTCCCCTGGTCGGCACCACCCGCTCAAGGGCAGGCCACTCGCCCAAGGGCAGGACGCGGACAGGCACCTTCGATTGATCAGCTGCTCGCTTGCCAAGGTACACAGGCCAGCGAGCCTCATGCCATTCAGCGAGGGGTGTCGGCCATATGCGACACCCCTGTTTTTTTGCAATTATTCCCGAGGTTGTGTTTTACTGGCTTGGCTGGTGATTCGACCGAACAGAGGGCTAAGCTGGCGATCTGCCCAGGTGGGCCGGGCCATGCGGGACGCGGAGAATGTGGACCAGGCAGGGACTGAGAAGGAGTGGAAGGCGCGAGGGTTTAGCTGTGGCCAGTGGATAGATCCACCCGGTCAAGAATGGAATGATTTCTCGCATGGGGTAGACGAACTGTTCATGCTTGTGGAAGGGGAGCTGGAGCTCGAAATCAGTGGGCGCACGTTTAGGCCCAAGTCTGGAGAAGAAGTTCTCATTCCCGCCCAGGCGGCCCACTCTGTACGCAATGTGGGTGGCGGCAGCGCGCGATGGCTGTACGGCTACAAACGCTGACACGGTAACATAAAAAAGATGGAGGCGACCTAAATCATGCCGACTGCGACGCAACTAGTCATCGATCTGGAAAACAAGCCTGGAGTCCTTGCGCGAGTCGCCTCGGTGCTAGGATCAGCGGGAGTCAACATTAAGGCGTTTTCAGCGCCGGAAGTGGCTCAATCGGGGGCACTTCGGGTGATGGTTTCGGACCTGGAGCGGGCACGCCAGAGTTTAAATGCGGAGAAAATCAGCTTCAGGGAGGAGACCGCGCTGGTACTGAGCTTGGAGAACAAACCAGGCGCACTCGGGAGAGTGGTCGAGCACCTCAAAGAGTCTCGTATCAATATCACGTGCGGGTACTGTACACCTTCACGTGAGGGGAAGCGCGCAATCGTCGTCTTGTCAGTGTCAGATGTCCAGCAGGCGCTGGACACGCTGAGAGGGCAATCGTTGGATGAATTCTAAACAAGACGTCCTCATCTGGACCCACCATGGGTGGGAAGCAGAGTGGCTGCGGGTATCCCTGATTCTCCTTGCGCTCCTGTTGATCGCAGGGTGTTCAACCGGTGTATCGAAGCGAGCAGTCCGAGGGGGATCTTATCCCGTCGGCTACATGGAACAGGGAATCGCGTCGTGGTACGGGCCCGGATTTCATGGGAATCTCACAGCCAACGGGGAGCGGTACGATATGCACAAGCTCACGGCGGCGCACCGGACACTCCCGATGGGATCGATCGTACGGGTGCGTTCGCTGACGAACGGACGCCGTGTGACAGTCCGAATTAATGACCGCGGTCCGTTTGTGAAAGGCCGGATTATTGACCTCTCGCTGGAAGCTGCCAAAACCCTGCGGATGACCGCTTCAGGGATTGATCCGGTCGAGATCAAGGTCACATCCTTCCGCGGGCAGTCTCGCCCGCTAGGCAACCTTACAATCCAGGTTGCGTCTTTTTCGGTGAAAGTCAATGCCCAGGCCCTCGCGGGGCGGCTACGAGAGGATTACAGTGACGTGTCGATCCAGGTGGCAGAGGTTGCCGATGGACGGCGGTACCGCGTCTTCGTCGGTCACTTCACCAAGGAGCAGCAAGCTGAAATCGTAGCTGAACGTCTCGCGTCGGAGTTGGGGGTCCAGCCCGTCATCCTCCGGGACGATACCTGAGGGCATGCAACGGTGAAGATCGATCCCAGGCGGCATTCCAGCCTCATTGTTTTTATTGGGGTTTCAGATATTAGGGGCTCCAACTTGCTGAAAACGGGACTCCTATGATAAAGATAGAAGCAAATGGACGACAGTGGGCCTATAGGATCCCGACAGCGGGGTCAGCTCTTTCCTCCCAACCTTCACTTTCCCGAGCCTCGTTTCCGCTTGCAGCCTCAACATCATCCAACTAGGCCGCGATGTAATCGGTGGGATTGTCCTGGTTTGCCGTTTGGTCAGCCTCTCGTGACCGCGTAATCCCTCATCTATGGAAATTCTGGCTGTCGCTGTTTGTATAGCACTCTCGGCAATCTTCTCGGGTATCGAGATCGCCTTCTTCTCGATCAATGAGGTGAGGTTGCGAGCCCTAGCCCAGTCGGGCCACCGGTGGGCCAAAATGGGCTTGCACTTACGGTCAAACCCCCAACGGCTGCTCTCGACGATCCTTATCGGTAATAATCTGGCCAATATCGCAGCTGCCTCCCTCGCCACCCTCATAGCCCTTGAACTCGGGGGCAACGAAGCCGTCGCTATCGGGACCTTCCTGTTAACAATGATCATCCTGGTGTTCGGGGAGATCGTACCAAAGACATTGGCGGCTAAACACGCTACAAAGGTCGTGCAACTCATGGCGTATCCGATGTATTGGCTTGAAAAGCTGATGGCCCCACTTCTCTTCATACTCGAGCCGTTGATCTCGAAGCTCACGGGTGAACGCGGGCTGGCTCATCCATTCGTGACCGAGGAGGAATTGAAGATCGCGTTAGAGGAAGGTGGAAAGGCTGGCGTCATCGAGACCGAGGAAGTCAAGATGATCAAAAACGTGTTTCAATTGAACGACATCACGGCTGAGGACGCCATGACGCCACGCCTCTATGTCTTTGCGCTGGACGGCAAGCAGAGTCTGAAGGACGCGAAGGATCAGTTGCTCCAGTCAACGTTCTCACGGATACCCGTGTATGACGGAACGCTGGACAATATCACCGGGATTCTCTACAAGACGAAAGCGTTGAAGAAGCTGGTTCAAGGTGGCCAGAAAACCCAACTGAAGGATATTGCGTATCCAGCTCTGTTTGTCCCGGCGGGGAAGCCTGCGGATGATCTCATGAAGCAGTTTCAGCAGGAGAAGCGGCACATGGCCATTGTGGTCAACGAGTTCGGTGGAGTCATGGGCCTCATTACGCTTGAGGATCTACTCGAGGAAGTGGTCGGCGAGATCATGGATGAAACCGATCTGAGCGAGGAACTGATCAAGCGAATCGGCAAGAATCAAATCCTTGTTCACGGGAGAACGGAAGTTCGACGCATCAACGAATTCCTGAAGGTCAACCTCGGCGAGGACGCGAACACCGTCAGTGGGTTGATACAAGAAATGCTAGGTCGAATTCCAAAAGTCGGTGAGCGAATCGGGGTGGGCCAGTGTCAGCTCATTGTTCATGAGGCTGACGAGAAATCTATCAAGAGCGTGCATATTATCAAGGAAGAAAAGACCGGGGCTCCGAGCGACGCCGTTGCCACCGGTATGCCTTCAGAGTCAAGTCCCGCAGCCGCCCCTCACGCCTAACTGCATTAACCTCATTCCAGTAACATCGCAAATTCTGCTTCGCTGAGTACCTTGATCCCCAGTCGGTTTGCCTGTTGCAGCTTCGAGCCTGGATCCTTTCCCGCCACCACGTAATCCGTTTGCTTGGTGACGCTGCCCGTTGCGTGACCACCCAACTGCTCCACACGTCCTGCGGCCTCTTCTCGGCTGAACTGTCCCAGAACTCCGGTAAAGACGAAGGTCTTCCCTTCAAGTTTCCTCGAGGCGGAAGTAAGTGAAGGATCAGGCTCAGCCATGGTCTCTATTCGCATTCCCAATTCCTGTAAACGCCCAATGACCTGCCTGTTGCGCGATTCTCGAAAGTATGACAGGAGGCTCGCCGCAATCTCTGGACCGATTTCATGAATACCCTCGAAGGACTCCTGGTCAGCAGACATGATGGCGTCGAGGCGCCGGTAATGCTGGGCCAGTACCCGGGCGATGTGCTGTCCCACCTGTCGAATGCCGAGTCCCATCAACGCTCGCTCGAGCGAGACCTGCTTGCTTCGTTCGATGGCCGCCACGAGCAGGGAAGCCGACCGGTCAGCAAATCCGTCAAGCGTGAGTAGCTGTTCCTTGGTCACCGCATAGAGATCAGCCAAATTCTTGACCAACCCACGCTCGACGAGCTGAGCAATCGTCTTCTTGCCGAAACCGTCGATGTTGAAGGCACTCTTTGAGGCGAAGTGTTCCAGGGCTCCCTTCAGTTGGGCAGGGCAGACAGTCTGCCCAGTACAGTAATAATAGGCGCCCTCAATTGCCACCGCTGAATTACACACTGGGCACCGGTCAGGCATACGAAAAGGCTCCGCCCGCTGCTCCCGTTCGATGACCACTCGTTCTGAAACAGCTGGGATCACATCCCCTGCACGTTCCACCTTAACGGTGTCACCGACGCGAATATCCTTTCTCGCCACCTCATCAGCATTGTGTAGTGTGGCACGGCTAATGGTCACTCCACCCACTTCAACGGGTTTGAGCAAGGCCAAGGGCGTGAGTGTGCCAGTCCGGCCAACCGACACCGCAATGTCCTGCACCTGCGTGACCTCTTTCCGCGGAGCGAATTTGAATGCGACGGCCCATCGGGGACTCCGAGACTTTTCTCCGAGGGTCGCCTGCCAGTCCCGGTGATTCACTTTGACCACGATCCCGTCAATTTCAAAAGGGAGTTGATCGCGGGCCGATTCGGTCTCAGCGTGAAATCCGAGCACTTCTTCAACGGTCTCGCAACGGCGTCGCTGAAGTGGGATCGGAAATCCCCAGCGCGCCAGCGCCTCCAGCTCATCCCAGTGAGTGGACGGGGGTGTCCCGGACTGATCCATGATTTCGTAGCAGGCCACCACGAGTGGCCGTTCTGCGGTGATCCGGGAGTCCAACTGACGAAGCGATCCAGAGGCGGCGTTGCGCGGGTTCGCAAAGGCTTCATTTCCACGCTCGGTGATACGGCGATTCAGAGTTTGGAAGTCATGCAGCCGCATATACACTTCCCCGCGCACCACGAGATGAGCGGGTGGATCCGTCTTACTTGGAAGCTTCAGAGGAAGCGAGCGGATCGTCCGTAGGTTAATGGTGACATCTTCTCCCGTAACCCCATCGCCCCGAGTTGTGCCCCGGACAAATCGGCCACGTTCGTATACCAATTCAATTGAGAGCCCATCGAACTTTGGTTCTACCGTGTATTGAACTGATGCCACGCCCAGTTCGCGTCGCATCCGAGCGTCGAAGGACACGACCTCTTCACTGTTTGAGACCGAATCCAGGCTCAGCATCGGGCGTACGTGCTGCGACTTCTTGAGCTCCTCCAGGGGAGGGGCGCCGACTCGCTGGGTGGGGGAATCAGGCGTGACGAGTTGGGGGTGCGCTGTTTCCAGCTCGGTCAGTTCTCGGAACAACCGGTCGTATTCGGCGTCAGAGATCTCCGGGCGGTCCTTGACATAGTAGAGATAGTCATGCCGGCTAATGTCGCGCCGGAGATGTTCGAGACGCTGCTCGGCTTCTGCATGCGTCGTGGGAGGCGGAGGGTGGCTCATCACCGATTCACTTGTTGATTTGTAGAGAGACGATCAGGTTAAGCAATGTGGGCTTCTCGCGGATGGACGCGCCGGCGATCAGTCGCTCCTCCAGCGTCCGAGCAAAGCTCAGCATCGGGTCTTGCTGGATATCAGGGATGTGCTGAGGGGGGAAAGCGATAGGTCATTCTGATCAACGATGAGCCAGCAGCTGGGCTCACCCAACCCTACGGTGACACCATCGACCGTGCGTTTCCTGCCGGGTCCGCCTGACTGCTTATTTTTCATGCACCCTCCCAGTGACGGTCACAGAACTGATTCCGAGGCTCATGCTGACCGTAGCATAGGTTTCGATAGGGGGTCAAACCATCCAGAGGCCCGTTCCTGCCCGTTTCGCTTTGACTTTCTACGCTTTGGGATCTATCCTTGTCCACACTTAGTGCGGAAGGACTATTGCCCACTATTTCAACGGACCAAAATGCCAGGAGGCTAGACGGAGACCCGATAAGCGAGGAGCAGCTGGCACTGGGCCAGCCGGGTTTCACACACCCAGCATATCACAAGGAGGCGTGGTGACATCATGGTAAACAGCAAACTCTTCCATCTCTTGGCGATTTGTGTTGGTGGAATGCTCCTGAGCGGATGTGTCACGGCTGAGAAGTATAAGGCTGAGAAAGCCAGAAGTCTGAATTTCCAGCGACTCTTAGCTCAGGAAGAGAAGCGAACCGGTGAGCTCGATGCAGAGCTGAGACGAGTCAAACAGGACAACAGCGAGTTAATGAGCCGGAATGACGAGCTGGCAAACGAGGTGCAGGCCGCCCGCTCCGAGTTGGATAGGGTACAGGAAGAAGTTGCCATGCGAGAGGCCGAACGCCAGCGGCGTCAGGCCAGGACAGAGCTCAGTGACACGAACGACTCGATACCCGAAGCAGCACCCATGGCAACGTCCATCGCCGAGTCTATCGTGGCAGATGCAGGGTCGCCGCGGTATCACGTGGTCGTGTCAGGTGATACGCTGTTCCGCCTTGGAAGACAATACGGCGTCAGCGTGAACCAGATCAGGGAATGGAATGGTCTGACCGATGATCTCATTGTCGTCGACCAACAGCTCATCGTAGGGTACGAATAGATCACACAGAATGCCACAGCCTAGTTACTCACTGAGTTTTGAGGAGTTTCGTGTCCTCGCTTCACGGGGGAACTTAATCCCCCTGTATCGAGAGATCCTGGCTGATCTGGAAACGCCGGTTTCCGCGTTTACGAAGATCGACCATGGTCCCTCCGCTTATTTATTGGAGAGCGTGGAAGGCGGGGAGAACTGGGCTCGCTATTCATTTCTAGGCAGTGGCTCACCGCTGGTGGTCTCTGAAGAACGTGGTCAGTTAGAAGTGACGTGGGGTAGGACGACGCGCCGGATTCCAATTGGCCAGGATCCACTTCACGGAATCCGGGACCTCATGGCGCAGTACCGACCAGTGACCGTGCCCGGCCTCCCAAGGTTCGTCGGTGGGGCAGTGGGATACCTGGGGTACGATGTCGTCCGGTATTTTGAGGAAATTCCACCGCGCCGGAAGGACGCGCTGGGCCTTCCGGACCTTGCTTTCTTGCTGACCGATACGTTGCTCATCTTTGATAATGTCGCCCAGAAGATCAAGGTGGTGGCGAATGCACATGTGCCATCGACAAAACATTCGGATCTGAAACGGGCGTATGCCGATGCGACGAAGCGAATCGAACAAACCATCTTGCGTCTGAAAAGACCCCTTCGTCGGAACCGTCCCAAACGTCGGCCCAAGGGGACCTCGTTTGTGGCCAACATGAGTCGGTCCGATTTCGAAAAGATGGTGATGCGGACAAAAGAATATATTCGCGCTGGAGACATTGTTCAAGCGGTGTTATCCCAGCGATGGGAGACCAGGATTCAGACCCCACCGCTAGAGATCTACCGTGCGCTCCGGGTGATCAATCCCTCTCCCTATATGTACTACCTGCGAGTGGGTGGGATAGAGCTTGTGGGGTCTTCACCTGAAACGCTGGTGCGGTGCGAGGATGGGCAGGTGTCAGTCCGGCCGATCGCGGGTACGCGCCGGAGAGGGACGACCGTCGTGCAAGATCAGATGCTGGAACAAGAGTTGCTCGCAGACGCGAAGGAGCGCGCGGAGCATGTCATGCTCGTTGATCTGGGTCGCAATGACGTGGGTCGCATCGCGCGCAGAGGCACGGTTCGAGTAGATGGGTTTATGAGAGTGGAACGGTACTCCCACGTGATGCACATCGTCTCGCAGGTCAACGGAGAGCTCGAACCCTCACTTTCGGCGTACGATGTGATGAAGGCGTGTTTTCCTGCTGGCACGGTGTCGGGCGCGCCGAAAATCCGAGCCATGCAAATTATCGAGGAACTGGAGCCGACTCGGCGTGGTCCCTATGCGGGAGCGGTGGGATATGTCAGTTTCTCGGGAAACATGGATACCTGCATTAATATCCGGACTGTCGTGATCAAGGGCCGGAATGCATATATCCAAGCAGGGGCAGGAATCGTTGCCGATTCGGATCCTGAGCGTGAGTATGAGGAAACTTGCAGCAAAGCGCGCGCGATGATGAGGGCGATAGAGCTTGCAGAGCAGGGATTGGAATAACAAGACTGATGCTGCTCATGATCGACAATTACGACTCGTTTACCTACAACCTGGTCCAATATTTTGGAGAGCTTGGCCAGGATGTCGAGGTGTTTCGCAACGACAAGATCAACGTTGAGGAGGTCGAAGCCTTGCAACCGGGACAGCTCGTCATCTCGCCGGGACCATGTACCCCCCGAGAGGCTGGCATTTCAGTGGATGCCATTCGGCACTTCGCCGGGCGTGTTCCCGTGCTTGGTGTCTGCCTGGGGCATCAGTCCATGGCGGTGGCGTTTGGTGGAGAGGTCATCCGTGCCGATCGGCTCATGCACGGAAAGACCTCCATGATTCACCATGATGGACGAACCATCTTCCGTGACTTACCGAACCCATTTGAAGCGACTCGGTACCATTCACTGCTCGTCAGCCGAGACGCACTCCCCAGCTGTCTAGAGATCTCCGCTGAGACATCCGAAGGAGAGATTATGGGGATTCGACACCGCACATACCGTGTCGAAGGGGTACAATTCCACCCGGAATCTATTCTCACGGCATCCGGCAAGGATCTCCTGCGGAATTTCCTGACACTTTAGCACCCGCTCACCCGCCATCTGTTCGTGATGATCAAAGACGCTATCAAGAAACTGGCTGACCGAGGCGACCTTTCGGAGAAGGAAGCCGAGCAGGTCATGGTCGAAATTATGGACGGGGGTGCCACCCCGTCACAGATCGCAGCCTATCTTGTGGCGCTCCGCATGAAAGGAGAGTCTGTTGACGAGATTGCCGGATCTGCCCGCGCGATGCGCGGCCGCGCCACCCGGATCCGCGCCGCAAGCCCGCTCGTCGTAGACACTTGCGGGACAGGTGGTGACGGAGCTCATACCTTCAATATCTCCACGACAGCCGCATTTGTTGTCGCCGGTGGAGGGTTGACTGTCGCAAAGCACGGGAATCGGTCCGTGTCATCCCAATCGGGAAGTGCCGATGTCTTAAAAGCCTTAGGGGTCCGGATCGATTTGCCGACCGAGAAGGTGGAGGAGTGTTTGAATGAGGTGGGGATCAGCTTCCTATTTGCTCCGCTGTTCCACGGGGCCATGAAGCATTGTGCTGGTCCAAGGCAGGAGCTGGGCATCAGGACTCTTTTGAATATCCTCGGACCACTCACAAACCCGGCGGGAGCCGGCGTACAAGTGCTCGGAGTCTATGACGAAATATTGACTGAACTGCTGGCGAGGGTCTTGGTGCAACTGGGCACGCAGCACTGCTTCATTGTACATGGAATGGACGGACTGGACGAGATCACCCTCACAGATCGGACGCGTGTGTCAGAAGGGAAGGCCGGCGTTGTGTCAACCTATTTTGTGGATCCTAAGGATTTTGGATTGACGCGCGTCCGGATGAAGGATCTAGCAGGGGGGACCGCTGAGGAGAATTCCTACTTCACACGAGACGTGCTACTGGGACGGGGTGGACCAAAACATGACGTTGTCTGTCTCAATGCGGCTCCAGCCTTCGTGGCGACCGGGAAAGTCAAGACTCTGCAAGAAGGCTTCGCACTGGCAGGGCAGGTGATCAAGAGCGGGGCAGCAATGGAGAAGCTTGAACGACTCATCGAGTTTAGCAATAAAAGGATCTCGTGAGTAAAGACGGCAAAGCTGTGGCCCACCGAGCGGGCGTTGGACCAAGGGACGAGGGTATGATTCTGGATCGCATTTTAGAGCATAAGCGGGCGGAGTTGCGCCGGAAGCAGAGCAAAGGCTATCTCACGGACCTCAAGAACAAGATCCGTGACCAGCTTCCTCCACTGGACTTCACGCTCACACTGGAAGCCACCAAACCCACCGGATGCCCTTCGTTGATCGCCGAGGTGAAGCGGGCCTCGCCGAGCCAGGGTTTACTCCGTCCCGACTTTGCGGAGTCCTTTGATCCAGTCCAGATCGCTCAGGAGTATCGGAGGCACGGCGCATCGGCATTGTCAGTGCTCACCGATGAGGGATTTTTTCAGGGGCACCTGGATTACCTCAAAGCCGTCAAGGATGCTGTGGGACTTCCCGTGCTGAACAAGGAGTTCATGATCGCAGATATTCAATTCTATGAAGCGCGCGCGTTTGGCGCTGATGCCGTGCTATTAATTGTGGCTGCACTTGAACGCAAGCAGATGCAGGATTTCTTTGCACTTGCCAGGGAGCTGACATTAGATGTGCTGGTCGAGACACACCATGAACGTGAGCTCGATACCGTCTTGGAATGGCTGCCGGACGCCCGACTCATCGGGATCAACAACAGAGACCTCAATACCTTCTCAACGGACCTCGCCGTGACCCTCCGACTCGCGAAGCGGATCCCCGCCGGCAAGCGTATCGTGAGCGAGAGCGGGATCCACAAACGTGACGACGTCGACCGGCTCGCTGAGGCCGGCATTCACGCCATGCTGGTCGGAGAGTCGCTGATTCGTGCGGAAGATATGAGTGTGAAGATCCAGGAGTTGCTTGGGCAATCACCAACCACCCCTCAGGCCTAACCACCGCCGTAAACGCCTTAGATGCCACACAGCCCCAAGGTTAAAATTTGCGGGATCACAAATCTCGATGACGCGCTGGCAGCGGTGGATGCCGGGGCAGACGCATTAGGCTTCGTTTTCTACCGC
>JBHICF010000022.1:0-15765 GCA_046759485.1 Nitrospiraceae bacterium | reverse complement strand
TGAGAAGGCCTCCTCAGTGAGGAATCCCGGAGGGTGATCTGGGTGGATGTCATCATCGTCCAAAGCGGGGCCGCCGCATTCCTTATGCGTGACGTGTATCCGGCTCATGGATTCTCCTTGGCGAGAACATGCTGTGTGCAAAACTCAAGTTGTGGACCGCTCTTCAGGAGACCAGGTACTGCCTTCATCGAGAAACTCTTCGAGGTCCGACTCTTCTGCTGCTGGTCCTTTTTCGGAGACGCCGGCATAGTGTCGAGCCCAAGAGAGATAGATGTGGCCGCTATCACGCATGGCGTGAGTGGCTTTCAGCCATTGCTGGAACTCTCTTCCCTCGCCAGCCTGGTGCAGGGCTTCCGCACGCTTTTTGAATGCTTCATTGAGGCGGTCGATCGCAGCTGCGACATCGACGATCAATTGCCGAATCTCATCATTCATGCAGGTGCTCTTATGATTTCGCAGCTTGTGTGGAGGCCGAAAGGAGGATCCAATCCACAACCGCAGAGAAGAACGCAGCCTCGAAGTTCTGGTGACTCTGGATGAGCTTGTTTAACACATATCGGCCCCGCTTGATCGGGTCCTTTTGGTCCTTCGCGTCACTGGCGTTGAGGAACGCAGTCGCCTGCTCCTTATACCGGGCCAACCCTTCGGTCGTCAGAAGGTCGATCCGTGTACCGTTCAAGGTGTTATGGTCCTCCAGGCTGACGTTCTCACCGTCCAGGGTCATGGTCATATGTTTTTTCGCGATGTACTTGCCCTCTATCCGGAGGAAGTTGTCCTGGGTCTCCTGAAGATCCGCGCTCCCAAACACATACTCGCCGTCACGTAGGCGTCGGGTCAAACCGTAATCGCGACCGATGGTTGTATCCCTCACGGTGACCGTCCAGTCATTCGCTTTCGCGTTTCTGATGAAGAACAACGACAGCACGCCGATATTCACTCGAAACACTGGGGACCGGAACCGATAGGAGATATTGCCCATGCCGCCAATAAAGGCGTGCTCGATGTTTCTCTCTTCCTTGTCAAAGAAGAGCCGCGCCTTAAACAGTCCTGAACCGAGATCCACGGCTTCCCCTCCTTGAACGAGCTGCTGGAGGGTGGTCGTCATCTCAGCGGCGGCTTGCTGGCTCTTTTCAGGGTCCTTGGCGAGCGCTGGGGTGAAGAGCTTCACGAGGTCTTCAGCCGTGTAGGCACGATGGGGCTCTGCCGTGAGAGTCTTCAAGGCCCGTCCTTTCGGCTCCGGCCTACTTTCCGCAGCGGCTTGTGGGGCAGTGGGCGCTACCATACTCTCTCCAGATTGCATGAACTGCTAACAAAAAAACCCCCATCTTGGTGAGCATGGGGGCTTCTGCTTTGTCCAAGAGGCGGCGTTATCCAGCGTACGCCTGGCCCAATCCAGCAGCCTCCGCTTTCTTCTTTTCGAGCATGATCTCACCAGTGGCTGAATTCACCGGGGCCATCAGGACCGCCTGATGCTTGGCTGCGTTGCAAACGACGACACAGAGTTCGCAGCCTTTGCATTTGTCGACGACCACGAAGGCCTTCATCTTGCGCGTATCCAGTCGAATACAATCGGCCTCCGGGCAGTACATGATACAGAGCCTGCAGCCCTTCTGGGCAACGCATTTATCATCTTCAACAAAGGCGACGTTATACATCCGTTCTGATTGCCTTTCTGGGTTAGACGGCTACTGCCTGTTTCTGGTTCTCTATCCAGGCCGATGCAAGCTCGTACGATTTCTTGATCGTGGCCATGTTCTTCGCAAGCAACTGCTCTTTCTTGGCGAATTTCTTCTTGATGGCTTCGTCCAATGAAGCCGTACCCCCGGAAGCCACGAACTTCTTCCCGAAACGCTCCTGCAGGGCTCCGTCGAGGGCCTCCATCGTGACCACTTTCGTAATTCCAGTGAGGGCGCCAATCATGGCCATATTGGAGGACAGCTCGGTCCCTGCAACCTCAAGGGCGAGGGTAGTGCCGTCAAAGGTGTAGACTGACACGTTCTGTTCGACGAGGTACTCCCTATCGGCGTCGGTCAAGAGTTCTGCGTTTGAGTTAATGATCACGAACCCGTTTTTCTTGATGCCTGAGTAGAAGGGGGCGGTATAGCTCTTCTGGAGAGTGATCACCTGCGGGTGGAACACCATGATGACGTCAGGGAATACCAGCTCGCCCCGGTCGTAGATGCGCTCCGGGCCGATCCGACAGTAGCTTTCGGCGGGGGCCATCCGTTTCTCAGCACCGAAGAAGGGGTTTGAAATCGAAAACTTTCCATCCCTGTTGGCTGCCATGGCCATCACGTGGGCTGAGGTGACGACACCTTGGCCACCGAGTCCGGACATGCGAATGTTTGTACGCTTTCTCATCTCATCCCCCTTATACCGTCAGTCAGAAAACCCGAGTGCGAATCTCAGGCCTGGGCCAAGGCCGCCGCCTGTTTGTCCTTTGCTTCCGCGTCGGCCAGGAACTGTTTCGCTTCATCCGTGATGTACTCGTAGTAGCGGAACCGTTCTCCGGGTTTCTCAGAATCACGCATTTCCTGGAGTCCCTCCATGCTGTTCTTCCCGATCTCAAGAATGCACGGAGTGTACAACTGGATGTAGGTCGGCCCGATGTCTCGCGCTACCAGGACAGCGTTTCGGATCACCTTTTCGACCAGGTTCGGCTTGCTCACGGTACAGTTGACGACGTAGGCGCATCCTGACTCGCGAGCGATTTCTGGCAGTTTGACTTTTTCGAATGTCTTGCCGACAGGCGCCATCTTCGCCACGAAGCCTTTTCGCATCAACCCGGATTCCTGGCCGCCGGTATTGGCATACAACTCATTATCGAAACAGATCGTCGTGAATTTCTCCTGGCGGAACCACGCCTGCAGTGTCATGTCCAACCCGATGTCCACCGTCGCTCCATCGCCCGCCAGCACGACCACATCTTTCACGTGCCCAGGGAACCGAACGCTCAGGGCACGCTTTAAGCCACTGGCGATGGCATTCTGGTTGCCGAACAGCGAGTGAATGTTGTGCACCGCAACGTGGGGGAAGACCAAACTGGTGCATCCTGTCGACCCCACCATCACCGTGTCCTCGGGGCTCGGGAGCGAGGCGAGAATATACCGAAACGCCATGGACTCGGGGCATCCTGCACAAAGAGAGTGATCCTCAATCAGCTCCTTGCTCTGCCCGATGTCCTTCCATCCTCGTCCCTCTTTCCCGTAGGTTGATTGCTCGACCAGGTCTCTGTACTCGGGTGGCATGATGTCATAGAACTCTGGGCAGATCTGAATCTTCTCTTTGCTCATGCTCGTTCTCCTTCTTGATCGTGGTCCCGGTTAAGGGATCTTCAGCTGCCTCGAGCAGCCAAAGTAGACACGTGCTTGCCCAAGGCCTTTTGAATCTCTTCTGCGATAACTTCTGCCGGCATGGTCATCCCTCCCGCGACATGCGGACCGGCAAAGACCCGGTGGTTGTCAGGAATCGTGGCCCTGATTTCCTGAGCGAGCCATCCAATGACGTTGAACTCCGGCACGAAGATGTACTTGGCATTCTTGGTGGCCTCGCGGATTTCCTCTCCCGGCCAGGGCCGGAGCGACTTGACCTTCACCAGCCCTACTCGGATTCCCTCGTCCTCCATAAGCCTGATCGCCTCGCGGCCCTGGGACACCGCCGTTCCAGACGCCACGATCATGATCTCAGCGTCGGTATTTTCGGACTCAATCAGCCCACCGATTAGAGGGATCGTATGCTTCCTGGAACGTTCACAGGCCCCACGGGTCTCCTCCTGCCAGGACGCATGGGTCATGTAGCTGATGTAGTTCGACTTCATGACGAACGGGTCCCGCATCATTCGGACGGGAGGCGTCTCCATGTCCATACAGGGCACAGGGGACCTGTACGGGTCGTAGGGTGGCAGACACATATCTGGCGGGGTGAGCAGGACCGTGTCTTTGGTGTGCGTCACGAAAAACCCATCGCAACATACGGCGATGGGGAGATGGACATCTGGTTGCTCCGCCACGATGTATCCCTTAAGAATCCAATCGTAGAAGTCCTGGGCTGACTCGGCGTGCCAGACGAGCATGCCCGTCCCCAGCAAGAAGTAGGCTTCGAGGGTATCGGGTTGGATGCTCAGTGGCGAATTGATTCCCCGCATGGTCACGATGACCTGGATGGGCAAACGAGAACCCACCCACATCGGGAAGTTCTCGAACGCGCGCATGGTGCCGGGTCCAGCGGTGGTGGTGAAGACTCGCGCTCCTCCGAAGGCTGCTCCCGCGCACTGACCCATCACGGCAAACTCGCTCTCGCCCCGCATATAATCCGCGACATACCCCTCTGCATACAACTCGCCGATGAGTGCTGCGGCTTCGCTCTGTGGCGTGATGGGATAGGCGACCATCACATCCACGCTGGCTCGCCTGACTGCCTCTTTGATGACCTCACTTCCCGTATAAAACGCCGGTGTGCGCTGGGCCTCGAAGAACATCTGGTTGGGGTCTGTGTACACCTGCCCCTTCTTGTTTTGTTTCCCTATGAGGCTTTTTTGGACTTCAGAGAGTTCGTTCGCCATTGTCAGCCCCCTTCGGCTAGTTTTACAAAGACGTTATCGCTCAGTCGCTGGTCGCTCCCCGGAGCACCTTCAAGACTCGCTTTGGCCAGGGGCGTGCCCTTTAACTTGCTCACCCATTCGGCGAGGTGGAGGATCTTCTCTGCCGTGGCGTCCCGGAAGGACAGCATGGCATCCTCGTGACCCGCCTGGGCGCACATCGCGATGGTATAGCAGTTCGTGCCAGCGCGAATGATTTTTAGCGACAGGTTGGCTTGATGACAGTGCACACCCACGAAAAGACACACATCCTCTTTGTTGTGCCAGATGGTCAGATTGGGATGGTTTGGGTTGATCTCGACGTCCGGATTGATCTTGGGGTACTTGGGACGGTAGTCAGGCATGGGGATGATGCGAGCCGGGATGGCATCGGCGAGTATCTTAATCGCTTTGGCCTTCTTGGCCGCCTTCTCATTCCAGTGCCACAACACGAGGGGCCCAGGGTGCAGGGTGGGATTCTTGGCCTCCAGCAGCTTTCGGGCCGCGTGCTCCATAACCTGTTCTTCTGGCAAAATACGGCCCTCAACATGGCCTTCTCCCGGCTCAGGAAGGACAATCCCCATCCTCGCGGCAGAGGGTGTAAAAAAGGCCTCCGGTCCTGGCACCACGCGGTATTGCGTCATCCCGATCGGCTCCTCGCTAAGTTGTTAGGAATTCTGGATGATGGTCAAAATACGCTGTTCGCACAAGGAGTAAACTCTACGCTCCCCTCAACGTATATGCAAGCTCGCAGAAGGCCCACAAGTAAGGGAATTTGGGCCATAAAAACCGTGAGCTCTAGGCCTTTAGGGCCTACGGTGATTTTCCCATATTTTTCAATTTCATAGAAAAATCGAGGTAACAGTATAACGAGAAGGGTTTCGGCATGTCAACGACGACATACCTAGGCCTGAGGCGAGCGGCAAAGGCCGGAGGCGGTTAGGGGGCTAACCGCTGTCCCGAGCCTTGGGGAATACCTGGGTGAAAGGGTGGACTTCGATACGTGAAAATACCCCGTTGACCGTGTAGGGGTCGTCATTCGCAAAGGCTTCTGCGGCAGCGAGGGAATCGGCTTCGATGACGATGAGGCTTCCGGCCTTGTCGGTGAGTGGCCCCGCGAGGATGACGCGGCCCTGGGCATCGAGTGCCTCCATTCTCGCCAGATGCGCCGGGCGATGGATTTTGCGCTTTGCCTCTCCTTCCGGGCCGTCGAACCCAAGTATGACAAACTTCATGACAAGGAGGTGCTCAGGAATACGAAAAGGAGGGTCGTTCGCCCGTGAGGTGATCCACTAGGAATGGCCGAGGTCTTCAAGGGACTGCCGGCCTGAGAACCCGCTCTGCACCTCATGCCACCAGCCAATCTCGGTTTCCCCGAGCTTCCAGCACAAATAGACGATACGCCCTTCGTGCAGATGGGGAAAATCACAGAGCCCCATGTCCACATCTTTTACGAGCACGCCCATTTCGTGGATGAGATGGAGGTTCCGACTAATCTGCTCCAGCGCCCGTACATAGGGCCGGCCCGCAGCGCTGCCACCGCCCAAGGAGGCCTTTTCGCTGGCCTTCTTGATTTCAGCCATGGCCTGGACCAAAACGCCTTTTCCCCGCTTGACGACGGTCAGGTGCTCCTCAAGTTGAGGGATTAGGCCATTGGCTTCGGTCAGGGTAAAGAGCCGTTCAAGGTTTTGGCCTTCTTCGCGGTGTGCCATATTCGTTAGAGCGTGGCGACGATTACCCTGTTCATCTAACACAAACAGGTGCCCCACGCAATTGTAGATTGTCCGGCGGGGAAAACACTAGCCATGAGGCCCCACCTGACCGCCCCTAATGCTGAGGCAGGGCAAATTAGCTATTGACAAACTGACACTTGGCCGGTAGGATTGATAGTGTTTTCGCTTGCCGCAAGACACCCCTAGTCAGCTTTCCGAGGCTGATCTCGAGCCAAGCCGTCTTTCTCAGTCATCCTGGAAGTCGGATGGAATCACGAAGTCGGATACAGTGCGAGATGTTTCTCTTAAGACGGGAATGTCCCCGCTCGTACGACGGTAACCGAAGCGCAACGAACATTTTAGTTCTTCACTAATTACCCTCACAGTACACGCAGGCAAACACCTACTACAGACTACATATTGTCCATGTTCAGGCTGTACAGCTCCGTGGCTTGTCTCGGCTGGAGAGACCAGTAGCCAGTTGATCTGGCAAGTATCATGTTACGCGCGAAGGAGAAGACTATGCATCTTGCCGAATTGAAGCAGAAGAATATCTCCGACCTCAATGACGTGGCGCGAGATCTGAAGATCGAAGGGGCGGCCAACCTTCGGAAGCAAGAACTGATCTTCGCCATTCTCCAGGCACAGACGGAGAAGAATGGCGTCATCTTCGGAGAAGGGGTGCTTGAGACCTTGCCGGATGGCTTCGGCTTCCTGCGGGCGCCTGACTCCAACTACCTCCCGGGGCCAGACGATATCTACATCTCTCCTTCCCAGATCCGCCGGTTCAATCTGCGAACCGGGGACATCGTGTCAGGCCAAATTCGCCCCCCGAAGGAGAGCGAACGCTACTTCGCGCTGCTCAAGGTCGAAAAGGTGAATTTTGAAGACCCCGAGGTCGCGCGTGACAAGATCTTGTTCGATAACTTGACCCCACTGTATCCGGAAGAGCGGATCAACCTTGAATTCGACCATGAGGAGTATTGCACGCGGGTGATGGATCTGATTACCCCTATTGGGAAGGGGCAACGGGGGCTGATTGTTGCCGCGCCCAGGACGGGGAAGACCATGTTGCTCCAGGCCATCGCGCGTGCGATACTGAAGAACCACTCCGAGGCCACATTGATCGTGCTCCTGATTGATGAGCGTCCCGAAGAGGTGACCGACTGGCAGCGTCAGGTGAAAACGGCTGAGGTGATCAGTTCGACCTTCGATGAGCCGGCACAACGCCACGCCCAAGTCGCGGAGATGGTACTGGAGAAAGCGAAACGGTTGGTCGAGCACAAACGGGATGTGGTCGTGCTCCTCGATAGTATCACGAGGCTCGCCCGTGCTTACAACACGATTGCCCCGCCAAGCGGGAAAGTACTCTCGGGCGGTCTGGACTCGAACGCGCTCCAGCGGCCGAAGCGGTTCTTCGGAGCGGCCCGGAATATCGAGAACGGAGGGAGCCTCACCATTATGGCCACGGCTCTCGTGGATACGGGCAGTCGGATGGATGACGTGATTTTTGAGGAATTCAAAGGGACCGGCAATATGGAGGTGCATCTGGACCGGCGGCTGGCGGACAAGCGCGTCTTCCCGACGATCGATATCAGCCAGTCTGGCACACGAAAGGAAGAGTTGCTCGTAGACAAGGATCGGCTCAACAAGATGTGGATCCTTCGGAAGGTCTTGAGCCCACTCGGTACGATGGAAGCCATGGAGTTCTTGATAGATAAGATCGGAGGGACGAAGACAAACCAGGATTTCATGCAGTCGATGAATCGATGACCAAGGGGACCGATTGGCAGGGTAGAGTGCTCTAGGTTTCTCGCAACGAGGGAAAGAAGGGGATGCTATGAAGCAAGGGATTCATCCGAACTACGTCGAAGCCATGGTCAGTTGCGCATGCGGCGCCAAATTTAAGACACGATCCACGGTCGGTGACCTTAAAGTAGACATCTGTTCGAACTGCCATCCATTTTTTACGGGAACGCAGAAGATTGTGGATGCTGAGGGGCGTGTGGAACGATTCAAGAAGAAGTACGCCAGAAAGACGAAGTAAGGGCAAAGGCGGGCTCTAGTGATATGAAGGACCCTGCTTCGCAGAGGGGCAGGGTTTTTCTTTTTTTAAGCGTGTGATCACGATGGGACAGGCACCTACAGCGGACAGCAAAGACACTCGCCTGGTCTCGAGATGGGAGGCGGTCGCCAAACGCTTTGAGGAGCTGACCCAGCAGCTCAGCGACCCGGGTGTGCTCAGTCAACCCGACCGTATTCGGGTTCTGAATAAAGAGCGCGCGCAGATCGAAGAGCTTGCGCAACTCTATGACGCGTATCACGGGCTGTTGAAGCAGCTCACTGAAGCGGAGCAGATGAGCAGGGATGCCGGGCTCGACTCCGATCTGAAGGGGCTAGCCGAGGATGAATCCCGCCGACTTCTCGAGCGCCGACAGGAGATGGAGGAACGGGCCCAGGAACTGTTGGTGCCCAAGGATCCACGTGACGAGAAGAATACCTTTGTCGAAATCCGAGCTGGAACTGGAGGGGACGAAGCCGCGCTCTTCGCAGGCGACCTGCTCCGCATGTATGTGAAATATGCTGAAGGAAAGCGATTGCGTGTGGAAGTGGTGGAGGCCAATGAGACCGGGATCGGTGGCTACAAGGAGGCGGTCGTCCTGCTTGAAGGCAAAGGCGCGTACGGGCATTTTAAGCACGAAAGCGGGGTCCATCGAGTTCAGCGGGTGCCCGCCACTGAAGCCAGTGGACGGATTCATACCTCGACCGTGACCGTCGCAGTGATGCCGGAGGTCGACGAGATTGATGTGCAGATTGATGCCAAGGATCTACGGATCGATACCTTCTGTGCGTCAGGGCCTGGCGGGCAGGGCGTCAACACGACCTATTCGGCAGTCCGGATTACCCATATCCCGACGGGAGTCGTGGTCACCTGCCAAGACGAACGCTCCCAGCTTAAAAATCGCGCAAAGGCGATGCGTACGCTGCGTGCGCGGATCGTCGAGGCAGAACGGACTCGGCAGGAGGCTGAAATCGCGCAAAGTCGTAGGGCGCAAGTGGGGTCAGGCGACCGAAGCGAAAAGATCCGGACTTACAACTTTCCGCAGAACCGCGTGACTGACCACCGCATCGGCCTCACGCTCCACAAGTTGGATTCGATTCTCGAGGGGAACCTGGATGAGATGATCACAGCCCTTCGTGCCGCGCATCTCGAGAGCGCTACGTCGGAGGCATAATGCCACTGACCTCAAAAGGAATGGGGAGCCGCGCCTTGAGGACGCACGAGCTCTTCGCTTCCCAGCCCCTGACAGTAGAGGCGTGCGTGCGGGCGGGTGTGTTGATGTTGTCAGAGAGCGGAATCGAGAATGCCGAGAATGAGGCCATTTGGATACTGCAGTCTGCCTTGTCCACGACGCGGCTCAAGCTGCGCGTGGAGGGGAATCGCCAGGTAGAGCCTGTGGCTCGCCAGCGGGCCTTGGACCTGCTCGCTCGGCGTGCTGCTAGAGAACCCTTGCAGTATGTCCTCGGGACGCAGGAGTTCTGTGGGCTGGAGTTTCTTGTGGAGCCCTCAGTGCTGATCCCTAGGCTCGAAACCGAGCTGCTCGTCCAGGAGATCTGCCGGCATGTTGTTCCCCCCGAGACTTCCTCCTCCACATGCCTCATTGCCGATATCGGCACGGGGTCAGGATGCATTGCCGTGGCAGCCGCGCGCGCGATGCCCCGCGCGACGGTGATTGCCACGGACTGCTCCCGCGAAGCGTTGCAGGTCGCCCGCCAGAACATCGCCCGGCATGGAGTCGCCGGTCGCGTCATGCTGGCTGAAGGCGATCTCCTCGAACCACTTCGAAGCCTGCAGCTCGATGGATCGGTGGCGGCGATCGTTTCGAACCCGCCGTATATCCCCGATGGGGAGTACGAGGCGCTTGCCCCAGAGGTGGCTTGGTATGAGCCACGACTCGCTCTGGCTGCGGGAGCGGATGGCCTCGAGATCCACAGACGGCTAATCGATGAGGCAGCGAGATGCCTGAGGCCGGGCGGTCTCCTCGTCTTGGAAGCGGGAGATGGTCAAGCGACTCACCTGTGCCTCATGGCAGCCACACAGGGATTGTATCGGGTGCTGCATACCGTTCGTGATTTGGCAGGAAAGGAACGAGTCGTGTGTCTCGAGCGCACGGCTGTGGAGGTGTGAGGAAGGAGATGGATCGGATCCTTATTTCCGGTGGACAGGCGCTCCGCGGAGAAATCAGAGTGAGTGGTGCAAAGAATGCCGCACTGCCCATCTTGGCTTCCTCAATCCTGAGTGCCGAAGAGAGCCTGATCACGAACGTTCCCGACGTGAAGGATGTCACGACCATGTGCCAGCTCTTGGCGTTGTTAGGGGTCGCCGTTGCGCGGGACAGGGGTCGGGTGGCGTTCAGCGCCAGAGCCGTCAGTTCCGCCGAAGCGCCGTATGAGATGGTGAAGACCATGCGGGCTTCCATTCTCGTCTTGGGACCGTTACTGGCACGGTGCGGTGAAGCCACGGTCTCGTTGCCGGGAGGTTGTGCAATTGGCACAAGACCCGTGAACCTGCACTTGGCTGGTCTGGTGCAGATGGGAGCGGAGGTGAGCGTCGAGCACGGGTATGTGAAGGCCAAGGCTCGCCGGTTGCGAGGAGCCCGAATCGCGCTCGATGTTCCAACCGTCACAGGGACAGAGAACCTCATGATGGCTGCCGCGTTAGCCGAGGGCACGACCATGATCGAGAACGCGGCGAAGGAGCCTGAGGTCGTGGATCTGGCGACGTTCCTCGTCAAACGCGGCGCAAGGATCGCCGGAGCTGGGACCGATCTGATTACGATCGAGGGTGTCCCGGAGCTGCGCGGCGCCGATCACGAAGTGATTCCTGATCGCATCGAGGCCGGAACCTATCTGGCAGCTGGAGCGATCACTGGTGGCGAGCTCTCCGTGAATGCTTGTCGGCCAGGGAACCTCGAAGCAGTGGTCTTGAAGCTGCGTGAAGCCGGGGTGCAGGTCACCGAGGGCAAAGAAAACGTGAAGATGAAGATTTCGCGGCGAGTTCGCAGTGTGGATGTGAGAACCTTTGCCTACCCAGGGTTCCCGACCGATATGCAAGCGCAGATGCTGGCGTTGATGAGCGTCGCCGACGGAACGAGCGTGATCGTGGAAACGGTCTTTGAAAGCCGTTTCATCCATGTGCCCGAGCTGCGACGCATGGGGGCGGACATCAAAGTAGATGGAAACCATGCGGTGGTGAAGGGCATTGCCAAACTGACCGGTGCGCCCGTGATGGCATCGGACCTTCGGGCTAGCGCTGGGTTGATTCTGGCGGGATTAGCGGGTGAGGGGGAAACTGAGGTCTCGCGCGTGTACCATCTGGATCGTGGATACGAGCGGATCGTAGACAAGCTGCAAGGGGTTGGCGCAGCGATCCGACGAATCCAGAGCAAAAGCAGCAGAGCCGTAGGCGAGGGTGTGAAGTGATCACCGTGGCCTTATCGAAGGGCAAGCTCCTGGCGCCCACGTTGGAGCTCTTCCAACGTGCCGGATACACACGCAATGGCCTCTCGCCCGACAGTCGTCAGTTGGTCTTCCGGTGTCCCGACATCGACACGACTCTCCTCATCGTACGACCCAGCGATGTACCCACATACGTCGAATATGGTGCCGCTGATGCAGGGGTCGTGGGGAAGGATGTCTTGTTGGAACAGGACCACGATGTCTACGAGCCTTTGGACCTGAAGCTGGGCGCCTGCAGGATCTCCGTGGCGGCGCGTCGCGGACAGGAGCTCCGTGACCGACTCTCCTCGAAAATCCGTGTGGCAACCAAGTATCCGAGTATCACCGAACGGTTCTTCAATCAGAAGGGAGTCCCCGTCGAGATTATCAAGCTCTATGGATCCATCGAACTTGCGCCGCTGGTCGGGTTGGCCGATCGCATCGTGGACTTGGTCTCCAGCGGGCGAACTCTCAAAGCCCATAACTTGGTGGAGGTAGACGTCATCGCTGAATCCACCGCGCGGTTGATTGTGAATCGGGCCAGCTTGAAGATGAAACACGAGGAAATCACCGAGCTGATCAAGAAACTTCAAGGCGACCGCGTGTTGCGGCGCGGATCAGCTGCGTCCGCGAACAAGATGGCCCGGCAACAGGGGGAGCGACGATGAAAGTCCTCTTGAGCTCGGATCGCACGTTCCGGGTTGCGCTACGGCGCATCACTTCTCGGTCCAATCAGCATAATGGTGCTGTCGAGTCGACCGTCAAGACGATCCTGAAATCGGTCCGACGAGGTGGCGATAACGCCGTCGTGCGATATACAAAAAAGTTCGACCGAGTGGCTCTGAAGCCTGCTCAATTCAGGATCAGTCCCCAGCAAGTGAAGGAAGCCTATTACCAGATCAGAAAAGAGGAGGGCGACGCCCTTCGCTATGCTGCCCAACGGATCACCGCCTTTCACGAGCGACAGCGAACCAAGACCTGGATGTACCAGGACCAGGGCGCCACGTTGGGGCAGGTCGTGGTGCCTCTCGACGCGGTGGGTGTCTACGTTCCTGGAGGCAAGGCTGCGTATCCTTCGTCCGTACTCATGGCAGCAATCCCGGCCAAAGTTGCTGGTGTGAAGCGCGTGGTCATGTGCACACCGGCTCCCAAGGGGCAGGTGAGTCCGTATTTGCTGGTGGCGGCCGACGTAGCAGGGGTGGACGAGGTCTACCGTATCGGAGGTGTCCAGGCTATCGGAACCATGGCGTATGGGACCAAGACCATCGCGCCTGTCGACAAGATTGTTGGACCAGGCAATATTTACGTCGCGACAGCCAAGCGCCTCCTGTATGGTGTTGTAGCGCTCGACATGATCGCAGGCCCCAGCGAATTGCTGGTGGTCGCGGATGACGAGGCCAATGCGGCCCATGTGGCAGCAGACCTGCTTTGTGAGGCCGAACATGACGAGGATGCACAAGTGTACCTGGTCACCACGTCGGAGCGTCTTGCGAGGACGGTGGCGCAACTCATCCCTGAACAAGTGAAGAAACTGAACCGGGAAAAGATCGTGACTCGGTCCCTGGCCCGCCACTCGGTGGCGCTCGTGGTCGAGACGATGGAGGAAGCCATCGAGATCGCGAACAAGATCGCGCCCGAACATCTGACGCTGTCGGTGGAGCGGCCGTTCGACTACCTGGAGAAGGTCCGTCACGCGGGAGCGCTCTTTTTGGGACGGTACACTCCGCCGGCCGTTGCAGACTATGTCGCGGGACCAAATCACGTACTCCCCACGGGAGGGACTGCGCGATTCTTTTCACCCCTCTCCTATGACGACTATGTCAAGAAGAGCAACATCATTGCGTATAGCAAGGAAGAACTGGCAAAAGTGAAAGATCATCTGGCACGCATCGCACAGATGGAAGGGCTAGATGCTCATTACAAGTCAGTGGAGAGCAGAAGCCTATGAGAAACGTGCAGACTGCACAGGGCCAGGCCAGCAACCGGCAAGCGTCGATCAAACGCGATACGACGGAGACACAGGTCCTTGTTGAGCTTGCGTTGGACGGGACCGGACAGGGTCGGATTAGCACCACGCTCCCATTCCTGGATCACATGCTGGGGCTTCTTGCGAAGCATGGATTCTTTGACCTGACGGTTCAGGCCAAGGGCGATACCGAGATTGATGACCACCATACGGTTGAAGACATCGGCATTGTCGTGGGGCAAGCGCTGGCCCAAGCCCTGGGGACGAAGCAAGGTGTGAGCCGCTTTGGCTGGGCCTCTGTCCCACTCGATGAAACGCTCGCGCAGGTTACCGTTGACCTCAGTGGGCGACCCTTCCTTGTGTATCATGTCGAGTTGCCCCAGCGACGGATTAAGGCCTTCGACCTGGGTCTGTTTGAGGACTTCTTCCAGGCGTTTGTGACGCACGGTGCGCTGAACCTTCACATCAACTTGCTGTATGGCCGGAACCCGCACCATATTATGGAGGCGGTGTTTAAAGCCCTCGCCAAAGCACTCGACCAGGCGACGGCGCTGGACAGCCGGATCACTGGGGTTTTGTCCACGAAGGGAAAGCTTTAACCTGGGTAGGAACGAGCTGTGATGATCGCGATCATTGACTACGGCATGGGAAACCTCCGGAGTGTGCACAAAGCATTCGAGACCGTGGGGCACCAATCTGTGGTGACGCGAGATCGGCGGACGATCGAGGAGGCCAGTCACCTCGTCCTGCCGGGTGTGGGTGCGTTTGCCGACTGTATGGCCAACCTGGAGCGTTATGAGTTGATCGAGCCAATCCGTCAGTCGATCAAGCAAGGCAAGCCATTCATGGGGATCTGTCTCGGGCTTCAACTGTTGTTCACCGAGAGTGAGGAGTTCGGAACCCACAGAGGGTTGGACGTGGTGCCTGGGCGAGTCAAGCGGTTTCCTCTCGGTCGAGATGACGGAGGCTCGATTGGCTCGAACGCCGATCTGAAGATTCCTCACATGGGTTGGAACTCGATCGAGATTCATCGGGTTCCTCCACCACTGCGAGGCGTCGATGCAGGGTCGCATTTCTATTTCGTGCATTCATATTATGTTGAGCCGCGTGATAGCTCGGTAGCGAGTACGGTGACACACTATGGATTGCCATTTGTCTCGAGTATTTGGCGCGATAATATTTTCGCCTGCCAATTCCACCCAGAGAAAAGCCAGTCGGTGGGCCTGCGCGTTATCCGGAATTTCGGGGAGTGGCAGTGACGCGACTGGCGCTTCGGTAACGCGGTCGGAGCAGCCGCTCCGGACTGTCCACATCTACCTGCTCGCCGCCACCGCGATTGTGGCCCTTGGGGGATGCACGCCTTCCAAGGTCAAGTCTGCTGCCGTGCCGGGGATCGAGCAGTATAGTGTTCGCACGGTTGCGGTCCTGCCGTTTCAAACGCTCGACACCCCTCAGGTGCCTGACCAGCCCGTCCATGATCTGGGCGCCCCGACCAGCGTGAAGCGGTCCGACATCGAGTTTGCCATTCCACCCTCCGG
Source organism: Nitrospiraceae bacterium (assembly GCA_046759485.1). Taxonomy (GTDB): domain Bacteria; phylum Nitrospirota; class Nitrospiria; order Nitrospirales; family Nitrospiraceae; genus JBHICF01. The sequence continues at coordinate 474 of JBHICF010000022.1, read as the reverse complement.
AGAAAAGCTGAACCAACCGACCGTGACAGTCCCACCCCACGCGGGGGAGACCGTCACCCGAGTCTTTTATCGCAAGTTCCGACATTGGGAAGGAATTCGTGTGCTTCGCCGGGACGAGATTGACGAGGCCATCGTGGCAATTGGGCCTCCGGGCGGGGACGAAAGGCTGGAAGTGTGGGCTGGAAAGGTCGCCCGGCACCTGTCTGCTGATGCAGCTATTCTAGGCCTCGTGTCGATCTACCGAGAGCGCGGCGGCAGCAAAATGGGCGGGGATCCGGCTGTGGTGGGGTTCGAGGTGGAGCTGGTGGCAGCGGATGGGAGACCGCTGTGGAAGGCCAACTACTACGAGCGGCAAAAACCGATGAATGAGGATCTGAAGGGTTTCATCGAGCGGGGTGGGGTCTTCGTGAGGGCCGAGCAACTCACCGAATACGGAGTGGATCACGTCCTTCGTGAGTTCCCGTTCGGTCAGGC
>JBHICF010000021.1:0-15803 GCA_046759485.1 Nitrospiraceae bacterium | reverse complement strand
GGTCGGAGTGCGACTCCGCGCTGTCGTCTGTACGGCTTGACCATCCGTATCCTATTCCTGTTCATCATGACCGCTGGCCTGCTGAAGGGCCAGGCGATGAGGTGTGGCTAGATGGATCGAATCTGGGCGAAGCAGTATGATCCACGGGTTCCTGTCACACTCAGCTATCCTGACCTCACTCTCCCGGAGGTGCTGGCTGAGGCAGCCATGCACTATCCCGACCGCCCCGCCATTCGCTATTACGGGCGTGGCATTCGTTATCATGAACTTGACCAACTTGCCAACCGATTTGCAAATGCCCTGATCTCATTGAAGGTTCGAAAGGCTAGTGTCGTAGGCCTGATGCTGCCCAATCTTCCGCAAACGGTGATCGGCTACTACGGCAGCTTACGAGCCGGTGCAATCGTCACCCCGATGAATCCTCTCTACGTCCAACCCGAAATCGAGCGGCAGGTGAACGATTCAGGATGCGAGGTGCTCCTCGCGCTGGACCAGTTTTATCCACGAATCGAGCCGTTGATCGGCCGGACGCCTCTGAAACACGTGATCCTGACCGGAGTCGAAGATTTTCTGCCCTGGGTGAAGCGCCTGCTCTACCCCCTCAAAGCGATGCGCCAGGGCCACCGTCGGAAGAGGAAGCTGGGGCCGAACACGTATCTGTTGAACCATCTACTGCGCACGACCGTCGAGCCGCCGAAGGTCCCGATGCACCAAGATGAGATCGCCGTGCTGCAGTATACGGGGGGAACAACCGGAACGCCCAAGGGCGTGGTGCTGACTCACCGAAATCTTGTCTGTAATATGTGGCAGTGTCGGCAGTGGATGCCATCTCTTCGCGAAGGGTCCGAGGTCTTTCTTGCCGTGTTACCATTCTTTCACGTCTATGGCATCAGTGTGTGCCTGAACCTGGCCATCGCAGTTGGAGGGTCCCTCGTGCTGCTCCCCCGATTTCAGATCTCCGAAGTGCTCGATGCAATCGAACGGGAGCACATCACAGCTTTTCCTGGCATTCCCGCGATGTACGCCGCCATCAATAACCATCAACAATTGGAACGCTACAATCTTCGGTCCATACGGCTGTGTATTAGCGGAGCTGGTCCGCTGCACCCTTCTGTCCAGAAGCGATTCGAATCACTTACAGGCGCTCAGCTCGCTGAGGGATATGGGTTGACTGAGGCAGGGCCCGTCACGCACGTGAATCCAGTGGATCACACCTCAGGTCTTCGACGTGGACGCAGCATCGGCCTGCCCTTGCCAGATACGGACGCCAAGATTGTTGACCCTGAGTCCGGTGATCGCGAACTGCCGATTGGACAGATCGGCGAACTGGTGGTCCACGGGCCACAGGTCATGCGGGGGTATTGGAAGCGGGAAGAAGAGACGGCTCAGGTGCTCAGGAAGGGGTGGTTGTATACAGGCGACCTTGCTCGTATGGATGAGGAGGGCTTTTTCTATATTGAAGACCGGAAAAAGGACATGATCAAGTCCGGCGGCGAGAATGTGTACCCACGGGAAATCGAAGAAGTCCTTGTCCAGCACTCCAAGATCAAGGAAGCCGTTGTCGTGGGAATCCCTCAGCAGCTCCGGGGAGAGCTCATCAAGGCGTACGTGGTCTTGCACGAGGGCGAGTCTGCCACGACAGGGGAGCTCTTGGATTATTGCCGCAGCCAATTGGCCAAATTCAAGGTACCGAAACGAGTCGAATTCCGTACGCAGTTACCCAAGACGTTGGTTGGGAAGGTGCTCAGACGAGTCCTGGTCGAGGAAGAAAGAGCCAAGCGCGGGGCAGAGTCGGAGCACTGAAGCGGACCCTGAGGAGGGGCCCTGGCGGGCCATGGACTTCACCCTGAACCTATGCCGGACCTCAGCGAGCCGTGCCCTTGCCATGGTTGCAATCTGCCAGCATCTTGTGCGATTCTTTCCGCATTAACCGCCTTATTTCGAGTGTTACGGGGGTGTCCATGAAGGAGAAGCGGAGGGTTCACTACAAGAAAGGCGTGTTCGTCTGTCCCAGCTGTCGTCAGTCGTATGTGCAGGATAAATGGGTTGAGGAATGGCGAATCCGCTGCCATAAATGCGACTATCGGGGCACCCTGACGGAAGTATCCGTAGAAGAGCATATGGACGAGGAAACCTTTCGGCGTTGAGCGACCAGCACTGCCCCTGAGTTGTTGTATCACATACGAACCGTTGCCATTACTCCACCATCCTGCGTTCCCACCGTCCTGCGTCCTGTAGGAATCCGCAATCGAAGCTGACTGCCCTCGTGGTCTGAAGTCAACTGTGGAGGGTCTTATGCGTAGAACGTGTCTCCTCCTCGCTGTTGGTTCTTGGTGTGGGCTCTTACTCATCCCGAACTGGCTGTCTGCAACCGAGAGGGCACACTCGATCCGCGTCCTGGTGGCGTACCATTCTGTCACCGGTCATACGGAGAAGATGGCCCGCGCGGTGGTGGCTGGAGCGAAGCAGTTGCCCAGGACCCAAGTGGTGTTGAAGCGCGTGCAAGCGGTGACTGCCAAAGATCTATTCAACGCTGACGCAGTGGTTGTCGGCTCACCGGTCTACTGGGCGAACATGGCCGGTGAGGTCAAAACCTTCTTCGACAACTGGCAGCTCAAATTCGGCGTGTACCCGGAATTTAAGATGCGCAATAAGGTAGGAGGTGCCTTCTCGACAGGCGGACAGGTGTCCGGAGGGAAGGAAGTCACCATGCTGACCATTCTGGCGGCCATGCTGGGAAATCAGATGATCGTGGTCAGCGGAGGGGGAGCGTTCGGAGCCTCAGCGACGACAGAAGGAGACAGTCCCGGTATTGATGAGAAGGAGCTGGCTCAAGCGAAGGAGCTGGGCAAGCGGGTCGCCGAGGTGGCCTGGTTAGTTTCACAGGGCAAGGAGTAATTGGAAAAGATGAGTCAACGAGAAGGCCACTTGCTCATCACCGCACCGGAGAGCGCTCCCGTCAAACAAGCTAGCCGGCCGTCCGTTCCAGCTCGTCCACCATTGCCTTGATCGTATCGAACCCTGATTGCCAGAACTGCTCTGACCGGATGTTGATGCCGACATCGGAGAGAATGGCCTCCGGGCTCTTGGCCCCACCAGCACTCAGCAAGCCGAGGTACTTCGACACGAAGCTTTGGCCTTGCTGCAAATACTGCTGGTAGAGAGCCAGGACCAGAAGATTGCCGAAGCTGTAGGCGTAACAGTAGAACGGGCTCCCAAAGATATGCGGGATTGAGAGCCATTCCCACCGGAACTCATCGGCAACGTCGATGTCCTTGCCGAACTGCTGACGAAGGTTGCTGAGATACGCATCCGACAGGTCTCGAACGGTGCCCCCCTGAGCGATCAGGTCATGGGCGGTGTTCTCGAAGAGCACGAAATACGCTTGGCGGACCACTGTGGCGTAAATATCATCCAACTGGGCGAGAAGCAGCCCTTGCTTGACCGCCTTGTTGGACTCCTGGGCCATGAGCGCATCCGAGAGCAGCCGCTCGCCGAAGACTGATGCGGTTTCCGCCAGCGGGAGGGTGGCGTGGAACGTGAAGACGGAATGATCCACCGCCATCATGCCATGCACAGCATGACCGAGTTCATGCGCGAGTGTCGCGACGTCCCGAGCTTCTCCGGTATAGTTCAACAACACGTAAGGCGTGAACCCTGGCACCACGCTGTAGCAATAGGCCCCGCTGAGTTTGCCAGGCTGGGTCCTCGCATCGATGTGGCATTCCTCGAACACCTGACGCGCAAGTTGTGCCAGTTTAGGTGAGAAGGCCTCGTACGCACCCAGCACCATACGTACGGCTTCCTGATAGCGGTACCGCTTCCGGTCGGCGCGGTGCGGGGCATAGAGATGGTACCGGCTCATGGGCTTGATTGCGCAAATTCGTCCTTTGATCTGAAAATAGTCCTGAAAGATCGAGGCATTCTTCGAGCAGACGGAGAGCAAGGCATTCACGGCCTCGTCCGGCACGTCATTGCCCAGATTCCGCGCCGCGACTGGCTGCCCAAACTTCCTTAACGTCAGATTCTCAGCTTTCCAGTCCTGCACTAATGAGGCATACATTTCGCCGATCAGGTCTTGATTGGCAGCATAGACACGATGGAGCTCCTTGTAGGCAGCCTCCCGGAGGCGAGGCTTCGAACTTCGGACATACGTGGAGAGCTGCTCGCGGGAGAGCGTTCGCCGCTTTCCTCCGACCGTGAGTGTAAACGTGAAGCCGTTGGTGAGGACGTCGTACAACGTATTGATGGCACTCCGTCCCGTGCAGTTCTTGAGGTTGACAATTTTCTCTTCCGGCTCCGATAGTGTATGGGGAATGAATCGTCGGATCGTCTCGAGGTGGTAGCGGATATCACCTGCTGCCTCCAGGAGACGTGATGCGTTGGAATCATCCACAGACTGCCACCAAAGATCAAAGAAGAGGAGACGGTTTTGCAGCGAGGTGAGGACATCTTCAACCTTCGTCTTGAATGCGCGGGCCTGGACATCCTTCGTGTTCTCTGAGAACCACAGATATACGTACGCGCTCAACTTGTTGGAGATCGAGGCAATGTCTTCGCTCAGCCGGAGGACCTCCTGGAACGCCTCGCTGGACATCTCGGGATGGAGCCGAGCACGCCAGGACTCAAACTGAGAGACCCGGCCGTCCAGCTCCTTCGCCAAGGCTTCGAAATCGTCTACGGGCCCGGCAAGCAGGTGCGAAAGATCCCATCGGTCGGGCATGCTTGCAGGCCGTGCGCCGCGCGAGGGAGATTTAGTGTTCAAGCGCTTAACGATGGCACGTTTCATCAGGCGACCCTCATTTGACCCTGTCCTCGGCATACTTTTAAATGATACCATTGAACCTTTCTAGGCGTGAAAAAAAATTATGTAAAAATATCAATATGTTAATGCCCATTTCTTAAGCTCAGATCTCATGACTTGGTACCTCCCCCGCGACCGCTACAGGGGGAAACGCAGGGACTCATTCGTTGACAGGGTAGGCGGGGATGCTAGAATCCCCCACAAGATTGCGTAAGGACTGACCCTTTGACGGAAAACGAAATCAATCGGGCTGTCCAATATGTCACGGCCAGCACGTCCTACGGGCGTGACACCGTGGCCGAGATTATCAAAACCGGCCTCTCGGAGATGACCACACTGGCGACCACATCCACGTGCATGTATGACCGGGACACATTAATGGAGTATGTGAGTCGTTGGACCATCTCCCGAACGGGCTATCCGGAACCCTTGGTTCGAGAGGTGCTGGGGTGCGCGGGCCGGTGGTTGGACGAGATGTATGCGACACTCTCCCGTTCCCACCCTGATTTGCTTCGAGAGCCCGAGGGGTAGGCCAGTGCTTACGGGGTGCACCAGGTGAAAAGATTCCGGAGCAAGAGTCTTTCGAAGCGGCCACGCGTTCGCAGCTCCGCGCATGCACACGCCGGGCGGCGAGGAGTTCCGGCAGATGCCGAACGATGGGAACGGAAGGCTCGCGCCCAGTGGAAAGCGCTGGACCGTGTCTGTACAGACCTCGACAGCCGAGCGCGTCTGACACAACTCATCAAAAGGCTCACGGGTTCAGACCGTGGTAGCCGAGAATCAGCGCTTGCGGAGCTCGAACTCGCCACGCAGTTGCTGCGTGTCGGGTTTCACGTGGGATTCCTGCCCGAATCCCAAGCCAGGACTGCCGACCTGGAGTGTGCTCGCGGGGAGGAACGATTCTTCGTGGAAGTCACCGCCTTAGTGGGTTCTGCGCGTCGGTCCGTGCGCTCGTCGCCCCTGAGAGAGTGGAGCCGGAACGGCGAAGATGACGACGGGGTTGAGCAGGACGGTCAGACCTTGTTGAGACGGCTGCTGGCCAGGATCTCCCAGAAGGCTAGGCAGCTGGGACATTACCAGGCGTCGGTCCTCCTGGCGATCTCGGTCCCTCGTCAGGATGCAACGTTTCGCGTGCATCCGGAGGCTTGCGACCTCAAACGGGTGGCTGCAGGGATTACCATGCTCTTGCCCCGTCTGAAGCAGCTGAGCGCGGTCTTGCTTGCACTCTGGGACGTGAACCCCTTACCCGAACGTTCAGGGGTTCGACTTGCGAACGTGCACATCGTTGAGCGCGCCAAGCACCAAGTGGCCTATCCACGTGTCCGCCTGCTGATTCTCAATCCGGGCGCGGCCGTTCCCCTAAGGGAGGTGGAGGTAGAGTCGTTGAAAGGCTTGCTGTGATCGTGGAACTTGGTGGGGCAGTTGCTGGACAGCTATGTGAGGCTCTCCTGCAAGAGGCCTAGGTTCTTCGTGACCATCGCATCCCCGTTCTTGGTGGAGACCTCGATACCCTCCCCGCAGACTTGCCGACATTCCTCGAGTCGCCCGCTCTTCTGAAGCGCCTGGGCAAGAGCCAAGTACGCAGCAGAGTAGGTTGGCTTCACCTTGATGCAACTCTGTAGCGCGCTGACCGCCTCGTCGTAGTTCTGATCATCGAGATAGGCTTTGCCTAAGCCGAACCATGCCACATCGTCGTTCGGCTCTATCGCCAGCACTTTTTTCAACGGTTCGATGCGTGGATTCGCCACCTGTTTCCTCCCTGGCAGATACATACACTTACATGAATACACGCGAGACTAACACGTCCCGCGCGCGATTGTCTATGGCGTCACCCCCGTGTTACGATGCTGCCTCGCCGGCAGGCAAGGTGCGCTAAGTAAGGTGCGAGCATTGGGCGTGCTACAGCCGACTAGTCGGGGAGTTTGCCTCATGGCGGAGTGTTGGATCCTTCAGGATTGATCCCTATGGCTCGTACGGGCTTCGTCTATCATCCCGATTATCTCAACCATGACATGGGGGCAGGTCATCCGGAATCCCCGGAGCGGTTACGTGCCATCCTCGCCCACCTGGACTCCCGCGGCGTGCTCGCTCGAGTTGTCCGGATCGAGCCCATCGAAGCCCGCGATGAATGGGTCATACAGATCCATGATCCCACATACGTCGCGAGGCTGAAGGCCAAAGCCCCAAAGAGTGGACGGGTCTCACTGGATCCGGATACCTCGATCTCGCCCGGTTCATTGCCCGCTGCGTACCTCGCAGCGGGAGGGGCGGTGGCTGCGGCCGACGCAATCATGAGCGGCGCCGTGGATAATGCCTTCTGTGCGGTCCGCCCGCCGGGGCATCACGCGGAGCGTGACCGCTCGATGGGGTTCTGTCTGTTCAACAATGTGGCCGTGGCCGCGCGATACTTACAGCGTGTCCATCGAATCAGTCGCGTGCTCATTGTGGATTGGGATGTTCATCACGGGAACGGGACCCAGCACGTGTTCTACGATGATCCATCGGTTCTCTTCTTTAGCACCCATCAGTATCCCTACTACCCGGGGACCGGGCACGCCGCTGAGCAGGGGGAGGGGAAGGGAGAAGGGCTGACAATCAATGTCCCGATGTCCCCTGGCCAAGGGGACGACGAATACCGCGACATCTTTGAGCGCCTGTTGGTTCCGGCGGCTGACGAGTTTAAGCCCGACTTCGTCCTGATCTCTGCCGGGTTCGATGCGCATCTCGACGATCCTCTGGCGAGTATGGCCCTCACGGAGGGGGGATACGGTACGCTCACGAATATTGTGGCAAACATTGCCAAGCGGCACAGTCATGGACGGGTCCTCTCCTGCCTCGAAGGCGGCTATAACTTGAAAGCGCTTGTGGCGTCGGTCGAAGAGCACGTGACCGGCCTGCTCCGTGCATGAGGCACGCGCGATCGCATAGACCAGATCTGATATGAAACGATATATGCTCCTCGTGATAGTCGGCCTCGTGGTAGCGGTTAGCCTGACCTATGTGTTCTACACCGAATTGCGACCCACCGTCATTTTTGGTCTCCGGTCGGATTATGCCAAGGCGATCCCATATCAAGCCACTCCCGAGGGAATTGAAGATCTCCGGGCAGAAACGTGCGGCGCGTGTCATCGTGACATCTATGAGGAGTGGAAAACCAGCATCCATGCTCATGCCTATGAGGACCCATTCTTCCAAGCCTACTGGAGAAAGGATGGCAAGATCTGGGTTTGTCTCAACTGCCACACCCCATTGGAAAACCAGCAACCCACACTGATTCGGTCCATTCCACGTGGCCGTGTCGAAAAAGCGGTGCAGGAGCCCAATCCTCGTTATGACCCTGACTATCAAACAGAGTCGGTGACCTGTGCCGCCTGCCACGTCCGGGATGGCGTGATCCTTGGTCCCTATGATGACTCGGTCGCGCCACATCCCACGCAGTTTGACCCTTCCTTCCGCACGGCACAAATCTGTTATCGATGCCACAATGTGGTCTCGGGCCCATTCCAGTTCTACAATGTGGGGCCCTGTGGGACGTATGCGGAGTACGAGGGGAAATTTTTCATGCAGGAGAAAGGTTTTATCTGTCAGACGTGCCACATGCCTGAGGTTGACCGCCCCGTGGCCACGAATGGGCCGATACGGCATGGACGGCGGCATCTCTGGCGGGGCGGTCATGACCCTGACATGATCAAGCGAGCGGTCGCCATTCAGGTGCAAGCGGATCCACTCGTGCTGAAACCGGACGAGCGAGTCACCTTCACGCTCAGCTTCATCAATGCTGGGGCTGGGCACAAGATCCCGACGGGTGACCCTGATCGGCATTTCACGATTGAGTTCCAGGTCTTGGATAAGGAAGGCCAGATTCTGAAGCAAGAGTCCCATACCATGGGCCGATGGATCGTATGGCAGCCTGTGATTGTGGAACTATTTGATAACCGGCTCCTACCCCTGGCAAGCCGGGACTATTCCTTCACCTACCGGCTCCCGTCCCAGCCTGACGGGATGATTCTCAAGGCGCGTGTACGGTATCATATCCTGACCGACGGCCAGCATGAGATGCTGAGAACCCAGCATGGATTGACCGGAGATGATCCGTATCGGTTCACCATATACGAGCGGGACTTCCCCCTCTCAGGTGATATCACGGCGTTGTTGCGTGAGCGGGAACAGGCAGGGCATCAAGCCTGTCGGATGGGGTAAAGAGAGCACACGCGCGGGAGAAGCACCAAGGGGTTACACAAAGGAGAGTTATGATTCACCCGTTCTTGATCGACACGGAGACGCTTGAACAGAACCTTGGCCGTGAAGGGCTGGTCCTGATTGACGTACGGGGACAGGCGGCCTATGCCTATGGAGGGCACATCCCTGGCGCGGTGAATGCGACCTGGCATCAGTTCAGTGATCCCGAGGCCACGGCGAAGGGCTTGTTGGATCCGGATCTCTCCAGGCTGGAACAGAAAATTCGAGCGCTGGGCATCAACCATGATAGTGATGTCGTGGTGTATTCAAACCCGTTTGATAATTGGGGTGACGAGGGACGAATGTTCTGGCTGTTGGAATTCCTCGGATGCACGAGGGTCAAAATTCTCGACGGCGGGTGGGTCAAGTGGGTGGCCGAGAAGCGACGGTACGAACACGGGGCGGTGACGCCGAAGCCAGGCGACTTCCGAGTGTCGATGAACCAGGACGTGATGGTCGTGAAGGAAGACCTCAAGAAACTGGTGAAGCGTCCGCATCCCGAAACTTTGATCGCCGATGCCCGCAGCCTGGAGGAATTCGCGGGCAAGGAGATCACCGGGATTCCAAGACCTGGCCATATCCCCTCAGCGATCAATGTGCCCTGGAATGTCTTCTTGAAGAAGGACGCCACGTTGAAAGAGCTTGATGAGATCAGGGGCCACATGGAGGAGAAGGGGCTTCATGAGAGCCACGAGGTGATCTGTTACTGTACTGGCGGCGTCCGCTCGGCCTGGCTTTACTTTGTGCTGAAGCTGGCCGGCTATCCCAAGGTGAGGAATTACGCGGGCTCTTGGTGGGAGTGGAGCCGGGACTTTGCCGCACCGGTCGAGACGGACGTGAAATTGTTGCATAAAGTGCTCGGTGAGGAGGAAGCCAAGCCGTCATGATGCTTGAAAGGGCGTGGATTCGCATGGTAAAGTTTCCGTTAGGCAATGTTTTTTGAGGGGTTATATCTACTCCATACATATAACCGATCCGCGAGAGGAGGGGGCCATGGTGAGTAGGCTGAGTCTGGGGAATTGGATCGCAATGGTGACGGCAGTGCTGGCGTGCGTGGCATTGATGAGTTCGCCTGCGCTCGCGGGCGGTAACAAGCATGTACATGAGGCGATCGAGCATGCGGAGGAAGCCGTGGACCACGGGAACCAGGGACACCCTGATGCCCTGGTCATGCATGCCCAAGTCGCGCTGAAGCACGCAAAGATGGCGCAGAAAGAAATGATGAATCCGCATCTGGATGAGGGTGTCAGCGAACTGAATGAAGCGATTTCCCATGGGAACGCTGGGCACGCGGGGATCGCGACCAAACATGCCAAGAGTGCGGTCATGCACCTCTCTGAAGTGAAGTAAGCTGTCCATCCTCAACCCATTACAGACGGGCAGGGCGTCCCTGCCCGTTTTTATTTGTCGTTAAGGACTTTTGTGCGTGTAGGGTGGTACCAGTTCGATCCGGCATTCGGCGAAGTGAAGCGCAACCTGGATACGGTCGTGGCCAGGCTGTCTGAGACGCACTGCGATTTGATGGTGCTCCCGGAACTGTTTGCGACCGGGTATCAGTTTGTGGCCAAGGCTGAGGTTGAGGCCTTGGCTGAGCCGGTTCCAAGTGGTCAGACAACAGCCCGACTCATGGAGCTCGCTCGTGCCCGTGGGATGTACCTGGTGGCCGGCGTCGCCGAATCGCACAAGGGGGCGTTTTACAATTCAGCCGTCCTAGTGGGGCCGCAAGGGATGATGGGTGTATACCGTAAGACGCACCTCTTCTACGAAGAGGCCCTCTTCTTCACGCCTGGAGAGACCGGGTTTGAGGTCTGGGACATCGGGGTGGCCAGACTCGGCGTGATGATCTGTTTTGATTGGTTCTATCCCGAATCAGCAAGGACCCTCGCGCTGAAAGGCGCAGACATACTTTGCCACCCCGCCAATCTCGTTCTTCCGCATTGCCCGGACGCCATGGTGACAAGATCCCTGGAGAACCATGTGTTCAGCGTGACGGCAAATCGGATCGGTGTTGAGGAGCGGGGGGGCAAGAAGCGTCTCACGTACATCGGGAAGAGTGAGATTGTCACCCCCGAGGGCCGCATCCTCCAGCGGGCACCTGGCGATCGGGAAGATTTGACCGTGGTCGAGATCGATCCCAGCGAAGCTCGCGATAAAGCTATTAATCCTTATAACGACCTCCTGCGCGACCGCCGGCCGCAGTTGTATGAGCGATGAGTGCCAGCCCTTAGCGCTCGGCGGAGGGTTGAGGACAGTTCCTGGTCAGGAGTAAAATCATCCCATGGCGCCTCAGCTTGGCAAGGGGATTTTTCTCGTCGCGACACCCGCCTTACGCGATCCGAATTTCAGACAGACGGTCGTGCTGCTCTGCGAGCACGGACCTGAAGGCGCATTGGGGGTTGTCGTGAATCGCCCCACCGCGATCCAGTTGTCAGAAGTTCTGCCCCAGGTGCCGGTGTTAGAGGGGCAACGGCATGTCTTCTTCTCAGGCGGCCCCGTGCAGCCGAACCATGTCCTCATTCTCTACCGCCTATCCCAGGAGCTCACCGACACGCATCATGTCTTCGACGGGGTCTATTTAGGGGGAGACATGAAAGCCTTGGAGCAGGTGCTCACCGTCCCGAGCGGAACCGAAGCCATCCGCGCCTACGTAGGGTACTCGGGCTGGGGACCAGGCCAGCTGGAATCGGAAATGAAGTCAGGATCCTGGATTCTTCTCCCAGCGGACCCCACCATTGTCTTCGAGAAGGACCCTGGGGACATCTGGCCGGACATCCTGCGCTCGCTGGGAGGGGTCTATGAGCTCTATGCGGAGATGCCTCGCGAGCCAAGTTCGAATTGATGTAGCTCAGGCGCTCTGGCTCAACAAGGGACGCAGGTAGCTGCCAGTCCAGGACCCTTCAACCTGAACCACCTGCTCGGGACGTCCCTCCGCAATCAGACGACCGCCTTTCTCCCCACCTTCCGGTCCGAGGTCCAGAATCCAGTCAGCCGTCTTGATCAGATCCAGGTTGTGTTCCACAACCACGACCGTATTCCCAGCCTGGACGAGCTTGTTGAGGATCTGGAGAAGCCTTTTGATGTCATCCAGATGGAGTCCCGTAGTGGGCTCATCCATGATGTACAGCATGTCTCGCGCCGTCCGATCTTTTAACTCTGCGGCAACCTTCAGACGCTGTGCCTCACCACCCGAGAGGCTGGTCGCAGGCTGGCCGAGCCTCAAGTAGCCAAGTCCGATCGAGGCAAGCAGGTGAAGTCTCTCGCTCAACTGCGTGGAGCCCGAGAAAAACCCCTTCGCTTCGTTCACAGTCATGCTGAGGACGTCATGAATGGTGTTTCCGCGGTAGAGGACGCGCAATACTTCGGGTCCGAAGCGTCGTCCCGCGCATGTCTCGCAGGTGGCGTACATATCTTCAAAAAAGTACATTTCCAGCTTTTCATAGCCGTTCCCTTGGCACCGCTCACACCGGCCACCGGGCGTGTTGAATGAAAAGTGGGCCGGAGTCAGTCCCTGTCGCCTGGCCTCGGGTGTCAGGGCAAAGAGTCGACGGATCTCGTCGAAGGCCTTCAGATAGGTGACGGGGTTCGAACGAGGTGTGCGACCGATCGGTTCTTGGTCGATGAGCCGGACGCCACGGAGATGTTCCAACCCCCGAATGGCCTGAAATTGTCCCATCTGGAGCGAGGCCACCCGAAAAGCACGTGCGGCGGCGCGATACAGGGTGTGCTCCACCAGCGTGCTCTTCCCGGATCCCGATACCCCGGTGACACAGACGAGCATCCCGAGTGGAATGCGTACGTTGATGTCCTTGAGGTTATGGGCGCTGGCCCCGGCTAGGATGAGCGACTTGCCATTCCCTGAGCGGCGAGTGCGTGGGACGGGTATCGCATCATCTCCTCGGAGGTATCGGGCGGTCAGCGCTTGCGTGTCAGCCAAGAATTCCTCTCGAGAGGCTGCACACACGACCTCCCCGCCTTTTTCACCCGCGTGCGGGCCCAACTCCACGATGTGGTCGGTCGCACGTATGATCTGTGGATCATGTTCGACCACCACAACCGTATTGCCGGCTGTGGCCAGATCTCGCAGAATCGCGGCGAGCGTGGCGGTATCGCGCGCATGGAGTCCAATGGTCGGCTCATCGAGCACGTAGAGTGTGCCAACCAATTGCGCGCCAAGCTGGTTCGCCAACGTGATGCGCTGAGCCTCGCCCCCTGACAACGTGCGCGTCTGCCGAGAAAGCGTCAGGTACGTGAGGCCGACCCGCTGCAAAAATCCCACCTTCATCCGGAGTTGACGCAAGATGTCACGGGCGAGCTGGGACTCAAAGGCGGGCAGACGCAACTCATCGAGCCATCTTCCCAGGTCCCCGATCGTGAGTGTCGACACGTTGTGAATATTGGAGCCAGCGATCTTGACGTGCAGCGCATCAGGTTTAAGTCGAGTGCCGCCACACGTCGTGCACGGGAAGGGACTTCGATAGCGACTCAGGAACACGCGGACGTGCAGCTTGTAGCGTTTCTGTTCAAGATACTCGAAGTATTGCTTGAGCCCCTCGAATGACTTGTCGCCTTCCCAGATCAGCGCCCGATGCTCATCTGACAGTTTTGCGTATGCCGTGGAGAGGCTGACGCCTCGCCGTTTCATCGCGAGCAGCATCTGCTTTTGCCACCAATCGGCACCTGGTTTGGACCATGGTTCGATCGCCTCGTCCGCAAGCGAACGGTTGCGGTCTGGGATGACAAGGTCCTCGTCATAGCGCAGAATGTTTCCGAACCCTTTGCAGTCCCCACAGGCTCCGAGTGGATGGTTGAAGGAGAACAACACCGGCCGGAGCGGCTCGAAGGTTCGGCCACACCGTTGGCACAGGAATCGTGTGCTGTAGGTCTGGACTCCGTGGCCGATCACCTCAGCTCGGCAAATGCCGTCTCCCTCCCGAAATGCCGTTTCGACTGCTTCGATCAGGCGCCCGCGATTGCTTTGACGAAGGACCAATCGGTCCAGGACGACGGAGAGCGTCGACCGGCCCTTTCTGGGAAGCAGAGTGCTCGGATGCAGGTCCACCAGTTCGTTTGCACATTTGACGCGAACAAACCCGCGTGTGAGCAGAGATTCGATAAGGGCACGGTCATGGCCAGGCCCCAGATCGTTGATGGGGAAGAGAATCATGCAGCGAGCATCAGAAAAACGGGCCAAGAGGTCATCAGTGACGGATCCCGGATGGTGCCCACGGGCTGGTTCGTGGCAATCCGGGCAGAACGGGTGCCCCACTTTGGCAAACAAAAGACGCAGCAGGTCCGCAATTTCAGTCGATGTGCCAACAGTAGAACGAGCGGTTCGGACAGGATTCTTCTGTTCAATCGCGATCGCGGGGCGGACGTTGACGAGCCGGTCGACATCGGGCCGATCAACTTTCTCCAAGAACATCCTGGCGTAAGTCGACAGGGATTCCACATACCGCCACTGACCTTCTGCAAAGACCGTGTCGAAGGCCAGCGAGGATTTTCCTGAACCGGAGACTCCGGTGATCGCGGTCACGGCGTTATGAGGAATCCTCAGGAAGATATTCTTGAGGTTGTTTTGCCGGGCGCCTTCGACGAGAAGATCGCCGTTTTCCTGTGCGTTGCTCGGTGCCATTGTGTAGCGTGAGCCGCTCGAGGAGGCCGGCCCTACCCTTTTAGAGAGGTCCATTCAACCCTTCTCGAACGAGTCCATGGCCTCGCGCGTAATCAAGTCGCCCTGGCCCGTGTACCGGGGCGAAAAGTGAAAGACAACCAATGCCCGTACGCTAGCCTTCCTCGCCATGGCCCCCGCCTGTCGCGCCGTGAGATGATACCGTTCATAGGCCTTCTGGGCGTCCTGTTCCAGGTAAGGGGCCTCGCAGTAAAACACATCCGCTCCTTGGGCGAGTTCAACAACCTTCTCTTCGTTCTCCGCATCGTAGCGGGCATCCACCACGTAGGCGAGCTTCTGCCCTCGCGTGATGGTGACAAAACGCTCGCGCACGTCGCCGAGCAGAAATTCTCGTGATTCTTTCCGATGCTCGAAATAAAGCGTGGCGGTAAACCGGAAATCATCCGGACGACGTTGCCATAGATAGTGCTTGACCTCCTTCAGCCAGGATCCGACCGGAAGGCCTGCAGCATGGAGGCGCTCCCTGTTGATGTTGACGTGGAACTGCTCTTCGAGCGCGTACGCAAATGAGGGTACCCGATGGTTCAGGGCAATCGCATGAACCGTGAACATCGTGTCTTCCAACACGGTGAAAGGCTTGAAAGGCTGGCTGGCGTGAGGAGAGTGGCAGGCCTGAGGCCTATGGAATCCCTCGCTGGCCAAAAACGTGGCTGACCGTCTCTCAGCAGGATGGAACTCGCAAACCTCGATGGCGAGGGGGTAGCCATCCACCAGGTTCCAGGTGTAGCCCCGGAGCTTCCCCTCCACATTGTCGATCAGTCCTGGTGGTCCATACAGCTTGACAGCCTTGCCCCGTCCAAGCGCAACTCTCAGAATTTGGTCAAAGCCGATGAAATGGTCCATATGCGTGTGTGACACGAAGATGTCCCCCGCCCGTAAGAGCCGGGTCGGCCCCAGCGCGTCATTCTGCCCCAGGTCGAACAGGAGTGCCCGTCGCGCCCACTTGATGTCTACATAGAGCCCCGGGTCTCCGAACGGCTCGTTGACCAGGTAGCTGGAGAAAGAGGGTTTCATAGGCTGACGTTCACCCGCCTTTGCAGGAAGCCACGGCTGCCCGGCCTTCGCAGCCGA
>JBHICF010000020.1:0-16129 GCA_046759485.1 Nitrospiraceae bacterium | reverse complement strand
AGAGGAATCGGAGGAGGAGTCGGAAGAGGAGGCAGAAGAGGAGGCAGAAGAGGAGTCGGATGGGACTTAGTTGCGGTATCATCGGGTTGCCGAATGTCGGGAAGACCACGATTTTCAACGCCCTCGTTGGCGCGCAGGCCGTCGCTGCCAACTACCCGTATTCCACTGTCGAGACCAATCTTGGGATCGCTGCGGTTCCTGATCTCCGGCTGACGACCCTCACCCGAGTCTTCCGATCGAAAAAGACCACGCCAAGCACCCTGGAAATTCGAGATATCGCGGGGCTGGTGCAGGGGGCCAGTCACGGGGAAGGGCTCGGCAACCAGTTCCTCTCACAGATCCGCGAGGTCGATGCCCTGTTGCATGTGGTTCGATGCTTCCAGAATCCTGACGTCATGCACGTGGCTGGCGATGTGGATCCGGTCCGGGACATCTCGACGATCGAGACTGAACTGATGCTGGCGGATCTGGACACGCTAGAGCGACGCAAGCAGCGTGTCGAGAAGCGCCTGAGGGCGGGTGACGCCAAAGCAGGAAAGGAAAAGGCCATTCTCGAGAAATTCATCGAATTGTTGAACCGGAACACGTGGCTAGGAAGCCAATCATTGACCTCGGAAGAGAGACTTATCCTGAACGAATGTCAATTGCTTTCAGCCAAGCCGGTTTTGTACCTAGCGAATGCGTCAGAGATGGAGGGCATGGAAAATCCGCACGTTCAGGCTATTGTCGAGCTCGCTGAAAAGCGGGGGGCTCGTGCCATGCGGCTGTGCGGGCAACTGGAAGCTGAGGTCTCGACACTGGAAGAGAGCGAACGCGAGGCGTATCTCCAAGAGCTCGGGTTAAGTGAATCAGGCTTGGTCCGGCTGGCGAGAGTGGCGTACGAGTTGCTGGCTCTGATTACCTTTTTTACGGCCAATGAGGAAGAAGCACATGCCTGGCCGCTGCGAAAGGGGACGAAAGCGCAAGAGGCGGCCGGCAAGATCCACTCCGACATGGAACGCGGTTTCATCAGAGCAGAGGTCTACGGCTACGCGGATTTGATTGCCTGTGAAACACCCGCAGGCGTGCGGGAAAAAGGCCTCTTCCGGTTGGAGGGCCGTGACTACGTGATCAAAGAAGCCGATATCGTATTTTTTCGATTCAACGTGTAGGGAAATGGTTATGCGGCATGGTTACCGTGCCGCTGGGAATCAGCCATTTAGCAATCTATTTCAGCCATGGCCTGGTGTTTGACAGTCTCTCAGAGGCTGTGTTACGGTCGCGCGGCGTAGCACTTTCCTATCCCTTGCTCCAGACCTTGTGCTGGGGCCATTGGTCCGAGAGGAGGTCCTCTGCATGCAGCTCTACGAGTCTATCTTTGTCTTGCGCCCTGCGCTCTCCGACGAAGACACACAGAAACTCATCGAGAAAATGCGAGGCGTCGCGGAGAAGGCAGGCGCCACTGTCCTGAAGTGTGAGAATTGGGGCAAAAAGAGACTGGCCTATGAAGTGAAACGGGAACGGAAGGGGACCTACGTGTACCTCCATTTTCGGTCACAGGGGCACGTCGTCGGTGAATTGGAGCGATCCTATCGACTGGAGGACTCCGTCATTAAGTTCTTGACGGTCAAACTCGAAGAGGGGGCTTCCCCGAAGCCGACGGGAGAGACCAAGGAGTCCGACCGTGGCAGGGTTCAATAAAGTCATCCTCATAGGCAACTTGACCAAAAATCCGGAGCTGCGGTATACCCCGAATGGTACGCCGGTGGCCAATTTCGGCCTGGCGGTCAATCGAAGGTTTCGTCAGGCTGACGAACTGAAGGAGGAAGTGTGCTACGTCGACATCGTCGTGTTCGGGAAGCAGGCGGAGCACTGCGGGCAGTATCTCGGTAAAGGGAATGGCGTGATTGTCGACGGACGGCTCCAGCAGCGTCGGTGGGAGACGGAGGATGGCCAGAAGCGAAGCAAGCACGAAATCGTCGCGCAATCAATTACGTTTCTCCCGAAACGGCAAGAGGCAGGAGCGGAACATAGCATGCCGGAGGAGTCTGGCTCTGCTGAAGAGCTGTAACGTAGTTTGTGAGACATGGAGGGGAGTGAGTGGAACGAGGACGATTCTTTCAGCGCCGGCGTGTGTGCCGGTTTTGTCATGAGAAGACGCCAATTGATTTCAAAGATGTCGGCTTGCTGCGCAACTTTCTGACGGAGCGTGGCCGGATTGTTCCCCGCAGAATCTCTGGGAACTGCCTGAGGCACCAGCGGGTCTTGACGGTTGCCATTAAGCGGGCGAGAACCATCGCGATGCTGGCGTTTGCCGAAGAACAATAGCGATCTTTCACCCGCCTTCGCAGATAGCCACGGCTGTCAAGCCGTGGAGGAATGCGAAGCGGGTGCCCTCCGAAGCCTTGGCGAAGGAGGGCTGCTTCGGCGGGTTCCGGGCGCCGTCGCCGGAGCTATGGCGCCTAGGCGACCGAAGTCCTAATGGGCGCCACGGTTGTGGAGCCGTGGGGCTACACGTGGTTCAGATGGCCAGAACTTCTTGACTTTTCGCGTAGTTCTGTGTATATAGGGCTCACTCCACTCAGGCCGGGCGGTGGTCCGAATGGCCTTGCCCACATTCAATATCAATTCCATCCCGGAAGAAGGGCTTTGTCGCGTTTGTCACGTTCTCCCCGATGAGCTGGGCCTGGGTGACGATGAGGCGCGGTTCGTAGGGGAGCTAGAGCTCTCCCTGGAGATCGTCAAGCGGGAACAACGTGTCCATGTCACGGGTTGGCTTGGGGGGGTGTCGCTTCGGGAGTGCGTCCGGTGCCTGAAGGCCTATGAAGAGCCGGTCAGGGTTCCGTTCTTAGTGGTGTATCGTTACGAGAAAGCGTCTGGCCGTGGCCACCCCAAGTTGTCGGGCGACCGGGCGCCAGGGAGTCAGGAAGGGGCAGAGGAACCCGACACTGGCGATGTCTACCGTCAAACTGGGGAGGAGTTGGGCCTGGCTGAGATGCTCAGAGAGCAGGTGATCCTGGCCATCCCGATGCAGCCCTTGTGTGCGGAGGCTTGCCGGGGACTGTGCCCGGTTTGTGGGCAGGATCGTAATGTGTATCAGTGCGGCTGTCCCGAAGAGCGTCCGGACAATCCCTTTGCGATCCTGAGAGAGCTTCGGAATTCTATGGATCAGACAGATGAAACGAGACCGCGTGCCCGAAAAGTTGGACCGAAAAATCAGCGACGCTAGGCGAGGATAGACCATGGCAAATCCAAAGCATAAGATCTCCAGATCACGACGAGACAAAAGGCGGACGCATAAGAAGCTCAGGCCTCCAAGTTTCTCGATCTGTCCACAGTGCCATGAACCAAAGCTCCCTCACTTTACCTGCCTGAATTGCGGCACCTACAAAGGGGTTGAGGTGATCGCAGTCGAAGAGACCTAGCGAGCCATCGAACCACCGTGCCCTCAGGGCCGACGTAGGATCCGATGAACAAAATTGCTGTTGACGCGATGGGGGGGGACTTCGGTCCGGCCCCGGCCATTGAAGGCGCTGTCCAGGCAGCCGATCAGCTCGGCCTCGAGGTGATCCTGGTTGGCGACGAGTCCCAAATCAACGAGCAGGTACGCCGCCACAAATATTCTGGTTCCCGCCTCTCTATCCGTCATGCCCCACAAACGGTCGGGATGCACGAATCGCCAGCCCTTGTGGCGAGGAAAAAGCGGGATTCTTCCATCTGGGTGGCGACCGAGCTGGTCAAGTCTGGTGAGGCGCAGGCAGTCGTCAGCGCCGGGAACACCGGTGCCGCCATGGTGGCGGCCTTTTTCGTGCTGGGGGTGATTAAGGGAGTCGAGCGACCTGCGATTGCGGCGACGCTGCCCACCCTGTCGGGAACGGCTGTCCTCTTGGATGTCGGAGCGAATGTCGACTGTACCGCTCAGCATATCCATCAGTTCGGGCTCATGGGCAACGAATACGGGAAGCATGTCTTGGCCCGGCCGAATCCCCGTGTGGGTCTGCTGGGGATCGGAGAGGAAGACACAAAAGGCAATGAAGTCACCAAGGAAGCGTTCAAGCTCCTGAAAGCGAGTCCGATTAATTTTATTGGGAACGTCGAAGGGCGGGATGTGTACAGCGGGGCGGCTGATGTGATCGTCTGCGACGGCTTCATTGGCAACGTCGCGCTGAAAATTTCTGAGGGCTTGGCCAAAACAATCTCGAAGATCTTGATGAAAGAGATTGCCGGCTCGACGCTGGGCCGGCTCTCCTATCTCTTGCTCGCTAGACCGTTGCAGCGTCTCCGACGCCGAATGGACTACGCCGAGTTCGGAGGCGCGCCGCTGTTGGGCGTGAATGGCATCAGCATGATCTGTCACGGGCGATCGTCGGCCAAGGCCATCAAGAACGCCATCGCACTGGCGGAGAACCTCGTGGCGAGCCGACTCAACGAGTTGATCCAACGCGATATCGAGGAGAGCCTCTCGCAGTATCTGGTACCCGGTAGTGATGAGTCCACTGGGAGTGGCCAGGAGGCCCTTGGGTGAGAGCGCGAATCGCGGGGACGGGTTCCTACGCTCCGGAACGTGTGCTGACCAATGCTGATCTTGAACGGATGGTGGCGACGACCTCCGACGCGTGGATCGTGGAGCGGACTGGCATCCGTGAACGTCGCATCGCTGCTCCGGGTGAAGCCTGCTCCGACTTGGGAACGAAAGCGGCCGAGCGGGCTCTGGAGGCGGCCGGCGTAGAGGCAGTCGACCTGGACCTCATTCTCGTGGCGACCTGCACGGGAGATTCCCCTCTCCCCTCGACAGCCTGCGTGATCCAGCAGCGGCTCCAAGCAAAGCGTGCGGCGGCCTGTGACCTAGGGGCCGCGTGCTGCGGGTTCGTCTATGCCCTGGCTGTCGGCGATGCGTATATAAAAACCGGATTCCGACACGTGCTAGTGGTCGGGGCCGAGGTCATGTCCATCATCACCGACTGGACCGACCGGAATACCTGTGTGCTGTTCGGTGATGGGGCAGGGGCGGTTGTCCTGAGTGCGGTGGAGGGGGACCAGGGCATTTTGTCTTCGCATCTGCATTCAGACGGAGCGCTGTGGAACTTGATCTACGTCCCGGGCTGCGGCTCACGGATTCCTCCAGGAGAGAAGATGCTGGCGGAAGGACTTCAGTTTATGAAAATGAAGGGCAACGAGACGTTTAAGGTGGCGGTCAAGACGCTGGAAGAATCCGCACGAGAAGCCTTATCTGCGAACCACCTTTCGGTGGATGATTTAGATTTATACGTTCCTCATCAGGCCAACTTGCGGATCATCAGTGCTGTGGCAGACCGGCTTGGCCTTCCCATGGAAAAGGTTGTCTTGAATATGGATCGCTACGGGAACACCTCAGCGGCATCGATCCCGCTCGCTTTGGACGAGGCGGTGAAAGCAGGACGAGTGGACGCGGGGAGCTTGGTCATGGTTGCGGCGTTCGGAAGTGGGCTGACTTGGGCCTCATCCCTGATCCGCTGGTGAGAGACGCTCAACTGGTGAGAGACGCTCAAGAGGTATCCCTGGAGGGTACGGGGAAATGGATGGAGTCATTGTTGTGATGTCTTCTGCATCGAACACGCAAGATTTCTAGCGTCAACTGATCATGATAAGAGGGGCATAATGGGAACTGATGGCCGACCATTGGATGGAGACTGGGCGCTCATATTGGGTGCCTCAAGCGGGTTTGGAGAAGCCGTCGCATTGGAGCTCGCTTCCCTGGGCATGCATATTTTCGGCGTGCACTTGGACCGGAAAGCGACACTGCCTAATGTCGACCGAATCACGGAGCAAATCCGTGCTGCTGGCCGTGAAGCGGTCTTTTTCAACGCCAACGCTGCGGATCAGGAGAAACGACAGGAGATCTTGGAAGCGATCCAGTCTCGTCTCCACGCCAGCGGCGGCTCGAGTACCGTGCGGGTCCTGCTCCATTCGCTGGCCTTCGGCACCCTCAAGCCCTACATCACCAAGTCGCCCGCCGACGCCATCGCCAAGTCGCACTTGGACATGACGCTGGACGTGATGGCGAATAGTCTGGTGTACTGGGTTCAAGAACTGGTGGCGCGTCAATTAATGGGCCAGGGTGGACGCATTTTCGCGATGACCAGCGCCGGCGGCGCGCGAGTCTGGTCCACTTACGGAGCCGTATCGGCCGCCAAAGCGGCGCTGGAATCCCACATCCGCCAGCTGACGCTGGAGCTCGCTCCACTTGGCATCACTGCCAACGCTATTATGGCGGGAGTCACCGACACTCCTGCCCTGCGGAAGATTCCGGGATCGGACGAGATGATTCAGCTGGCACAGCGCAAGAATCCTACCGGTCGGCTGACGACGCCAAAGGATGTCGCGCAGGCCATTGGTCTGCTGAGTCTTCCCAAGGCGCAATGGGTGACCGGCAATGTCATCTGCGTCGATGGCGGCGAATTCGTGGTGGATTGAGAGCGAACACTCAAATTCTGGTGATCAGCGATCGGCTTCTGGCTTTTCCTTAACCGGTGAAAAACGTAAGGATTCCAAGAAATTTTTTCTCGTTGACATTGTGGAAGTTTTACCCCATATCATAGTTCGCTATGGTGTCCGGCATAGGCTTGGTGTTTCCCGGCCAAGGATCTCAATCGGTCGGGATGGGTCGGGCCTTGTATGAGGCACACCCGGTTGTTAAGACTGTCTATGACGAGGCTGCCGCAGTCCTTGGTTATGATGTCGCCGCACTCTGTTTTGAGGGTCCGGCGGATCGTCTCAACCTGACGGAATACACGCAGCCAGCGTTGCTCACGGCGAGCATCGCGACGCTTCGGCTATTTGACCCCGCTGGTTTACGGCCCGTCGCCGTGGCCGGACATAGCTTGGGTGAGTACACCGCCTTGGTGGCGGCGGGCTCGGTCTCGTTTCGAGACGCGGTCTCGTTGATCCAGAAACGCGGTCGGTACATGGCCGAGGCTGTTCCTCCGGGGAGCGGCCGTGTGGCAGCCATCCTGGGCCTCTCAGTCGAGGCGATCCAGGAAGTGTGCCGCGAAGCCTCGTCTAGCGGCGTCGTGGCGCCCGCGAACTTCAACTGCCCTGGCCAGGTGGTGATCGCGGGTGAAAAGGCTGCAGTGGAGCGGGCCATCGACTTGGCGAAGGTGCGAGGAAGCCGAAAGGCAATCCCGCTGCCGGTCAGTGTCCCCGTCCATACCCCGTTGATGCGGACGGCTGCAGCGCGTCTGGCGCAGGATGTGGCAGCCACCGTGTGGTCGGATCTTGCGGTGCCACTGGTCAACAATGCTGACGCCAAGCCCTTACGGCTGGCAGCCGAAGTACAGGCCTCATTAATTCGACAGCTTCCCTCACCGGTTTTGTGGGAAGACTCGATCCGGGTCATGAGCAGCCTGGGAGTCTCGACGTTTCTCGAGGTGGGACCTGGGACCGTCCTCACGGGCCTGGTGAAGCGAATCGTACCCGGCGCGGTGACCCTGAACGTGCATGATCCCCAGTCATTGGCGGCTACGCTGAAGGCGTTAGGCCTGAATCGTGAGTCGTGAAGGGCCGGCGGGCCATCGGCTCAGTCCCGAGACGTGTACGAGAGACCTTGACGTATGACGCTGGACGGCAAGATTGCGCTGGTGACCGGAGCAGCCCAGGGAATCGGTCGCGCAATCGCGGAAGTCTTGGCAGGTCATGGGGCTGACATCGTCGTGGCCGACCTGGATCCAGGGCGATCGGAAGAAACCGTCGCCGCCGTCAAGAAAATTGGGCGACGCGCGACCAACATTAAGGTAAATGTCGCGGATTGGAATGATGTGAAAAGCATGACCGATCAGGTCCTGAAAGATTGGGGAAAGATTGATATTTTGGTCAACAATGCCGGCGTGACGAGGGATGGGATTTTGGTCAGGATGAAGGAGGAAGACTGGAATCTCGTGCTCCAGGTGAATTTGAACGGCACCTTCCATTGCACGAAGGCCGTGCTCCAGCCCATGACCAAGCAGCGATACGGCCGCATCGTGAATATCGCCTCGATCGTCGGCGCGATGGGGAATGCGGGGCAGGCCAACTACGCGGCTTCGAAAGCGGCCGTGATAGGGTTTACCAAAGCTGTGGCCAGGGAATATGCAAGTCGGATGGTCACCGTGAACGCAGTTGCGCCAGGTTTTATCGACACGGCTATGACCCAGGGGCTACAGGTGGAGGTGAGGGAGACATTGCTGAAACAAATCCCGCTGGGACGGCTGGGTCAACCCTCGGACGTGGCTGAGGCAGTCAGCTACTTGGTATCGGATCAGGCCGGGTACATCACTGGTCAGGTCCTGCACGTGAACGGTGGCATGTTAATGGCCTAAGGGTTAAAGGGTAAATGGCATAAGGATTGATGCGTAGCGTTGAGGCTCGGCTGTAAAAAAGTGGACGAGCGGCGCACGGTGAATCAAGGGAGGTAACCAAGTACAGTTATGGGGGAGGAGGTGGCAAAACGGATGGCGTCTGAGGATCGGATAGAGGAACGGGTGAAGAAAATCATCACCGAGAATCTTGGGGTGGAGGAGGACGATGTTGTCCCGGAAGCCTCCTTCGTGGAAGATCTTGGCGCGGATTCTCTGGATACGGTCGAGCTTGTGATGGCCTTTGAGGAAGAGTTCGACATCGAGATCCCGGATGAAGATGCGGAGAAGATTCTGACGGTGGGACGTGCTATCGAGTACATTAAGGAGAAAGTGTAAACAGGGTGTCTGGAGCTTATGACGGAATCTGTGATTCGGCGAGTGGTAGTGACCGGGTTGGGGTTGGTCACGCCGCTCGGCATCGGCGTCGAAAATACGTGGAAGGCGCTCTGTGCAGGACAGTCCGGCATCGGCCGGATCACTCGCTTCGATCCGACTGGCTTCGCATCCCAGATTGCCGGCGAGGTCAAGGACTTCGACCCTGCCAAATATATCGAGAAAAAAGAAATTAAGAAGATGGACTCCTTCATCCACTACGCCATGGGCGCGAGCCAGATGGCGGTGGATGACGCAGCATTAAAAATTGCCGGGGATGAGGCTCACCGGATCGGCGTCTACATCGGTGCCGGGATTGGGGGGCTGCCGGCGATTGAGCACTACCATAAGATTCTCCTCGAAAAGGGACCCGATCGGGTCTCTCCCTTCTTCATCCCCATGGTCATTATCAACCTGGCTTCCGGTCAGGTTGCGATCCGGCTGGGAGCGCGCGGGCCCAACTCCTGCGCCGTCACGGCCTGTGCGACTGGCAACCATTGTCTCGGGGATGCTTTCCGGATCATTCAGCGGGGCGAAGCCGATGTGATGTTGGCGGGCGGGGCTGAATCCACCATCACCCCGCTCACGGTCGCGGGGTTTTCGGCTGCGCGGGCATTGTCAGAGCGGAATGACGATCCAGCACGTGCAAGCCGGCCGTTTGATCGGGATCGTGATGGATTTGTCCTTGGAGAAGGAGCTGGAGTGGTCGTCCTGGAAGAACTCGAGCGGGCGCGTCGACGAGGGGCCCGTATCTACGGCGAGCTCGTCGGCTACGCCATGACGAGCGACGCCTACCACATCACTGCGCCGCCCGATGATGGTGAGGGCGCAGTGCGCTGTATGGAGCTGGCCATCAAGGACGCTGGCGTTCCCAAGGACGCGATTGGATACATTAATGCTCATGCCACTTCCACCTTTGCGGACAAGGTGGAGACCCAAGCTATCAAGCGTGTGTTCGGGGAGCAGGCATATCGGATCCCCATCAGCTCCACCAAATCCATGACCGGACATTTGCTCGGTGCGGCGGGAGGGGTGGAGGCGATCTTCTGCCTGCTGGCGATCCACCACGGACTGGTGCCGCCCACGATCAATCTGGATCATCCGGATCCTGACTGTGACCTTGACTATGTTCCTGGGCAAGCCCGTCGGGCTCCGGTCAAACAGGCCCTCTCCAACTCGTTCGGGTTTGGCGGAGTGAATGCCTGCGTTGTGTTCAAGCAGGTGGATGCTTGAAGAGGTTCTGCCGCAGCGGATACGGCGATGAGGCGGATGACACGCTCACGTACCCCTGATGTATACGCAATGCTTGGGTACACGTTTCGCCAGCCCCACCTCCTCGAAGAAGCCCTCACGCACAAGTCTCATGTCAACGAAGCGAAGGAAAAGCGGCGCCGGCACAATGAACGGTTGGAGTTCGTGGGCGACGCGGTCTTGGCACTGGTTATCAGCGAGCACTTGGCCGCAACATATCCCGACGCGAATGACGGTGAGCTCTCCGAACTGAAAGCTCAGCTTGTCAGTGAGAGTACCCTGGCAGGTGTGGCCAAGCGCCTGGGGCTTGGCGAGTTGCTCAAGTTGGGAAGGGGGGAGGAGCTGACCCGGGGAAGGCAGAAAACCTCGTTGTTGGCGGACGCGATGGAGGCCGTGCTCGCGGCGGTGTACCTGGATGGAGGTCTGGACTCAGTGAGAGAATTGACGCTGCGAGCCTTCCAACCCGAGTTTCAGGACGTCAAGAACCGATTGGAAGGTGACAAATCGATAGACACGTTGGACTACAAGACGCAACTTCAGGAATGGTGCCAAAAGCGGTTCGAGGGGTTGCCTCAGTATGTGACGGTTCGCGAGACAGGTCCTGATCATCAAAAGACGTTCGAGGTTCAGTTGTCGATTCAGGGAGATGTCGTCGGGCTTGGCGAGGGACGGAGTAAGAAGGAAGCCGAGCAGATGGCCGCGAAACAGGGGCTGAGACATGTGATAGAGTATGATGACTGATGACTCATCCAGGAGAGGTGTGATGGTGTGGAACTCTAGTGTCAATAAAGCAAGGCGTGTGCGCGTACTCGCTTCGGCAGTCTTGATTGGGGTGGTTTCGGTCTGGGGTTGGGGCGGCGTGGTGCTCCAGCCCAATCCAACACATGCCGGTCCGCAAAAGGCTAAGGCCAAACAGCCGCGAGCGACTATTAAGACCAAGCTCGGCGAGATGCAAATCGAATTCTTCCCGGATGTGGCCCCCAAGCACGTTGAAAACTTTCTGAAGCTGGCCAGATCGGGCTTTTACGACGGGACCATCTTTCACCGGGTGATCCCGGGCTTCATGATCCAGGGCGGGGATCCCAACACAAAGGACCCCAACAAGGAGGCAGAGTACGGTATGGGTGGCCCGGGCTGGAGTGTGGAGGCGGAGTTCAACGATACGCCGCACACGCGGGGGATCGTTTCGATGGCTCGTTCGCGGGACCCGAACAGTGCGGGCTCACAGTTTTTCATCATGGTCGAGGATGCGCATCATCTTGACGGTCAATACACGGCGTTCGGGCGTGTCGTCAAAGGTATCGGTGTGGCGGACAAGATCGTCAGTCAGCCACGAGACCCCCGAAGCAATCGACCGCTCAAGCGAATTGAGATGACGGTCGTGGTCGAGTGAAGTAGGGCGGCGGCGGGTCCGATTACGATATGGAGTCTTGGTGGGCCCGAGCACTGGAACCGGGGCTTGAGCGCTAAAGGCATCTGTTAATGGCTGTGCTGGTGCGTGTGGTGATGGGGACCATGGATGTGACTGGGCGGCTCAGTCGGCTGGGGCGTTAACTGGCCTGGTAAGATGATCCGTCCGCCTTCCTGCCGTTTCGCAAGGTGTTCGGCGATGGCTGGGTGATGCACGCGGATGTAGCCGATGAGACCGCTTAAGAACCGTTGAGATTGTAGTCCCCCTCCTGAGAACACGGTCACAAATTTCACCGCTCGGTTCATGACCTCCAACGCAAGCTGGGACTCGAGCAGTTGCTTCGGTTCGTGCTTGGCGAATGACTCGTATTCCTTCTTCAAATGCTCTGCGAACACCTGCTGTGGGGCGGGAGGGACATGGAGCGGGCTGAGGGTTCGTCGGAGCGCCTCCACCGCAGCAATCACTTCCCCGTCCTGCCCGTCCCGTCGATTCGCAAAATATCCGAATGTCACCACTTCGATCAGGTTGAAGAGCGCGGCCGCTTTTTCGCCCCCTAGCTCGAAGAGCTCCTTGTAGAAATCGCGTCGCACCTGGGCGAACCGTTCGCCGGCACGCTTCTGCTGGTACTCGCTGTTCGCGTCCAAGTACACACAGTCGGAAGGACAGGATATTTGGAGCATCCGGTGCTCGCCGCAGCACTGGCTGCAGATCAGTCCCCCTAGTGCTGGGCATACCCGCTTACCTTTCCGCGCGTGGCAATAGACGCATTTAGCCATCAGGGTGATGAACTTTCTTGCTCAGGTTTCGGGAAGCCAAACCCATAGTCTTTCAGGGTACGCTTCCTTTTCTTCGACTTTACCGGCGACTCCAGGCCATTGATCTCCGCGGCGTTGGCATAGAAATAGGGGACAAGAATCAAGTGGTTGGTGCGATCCACGCTGATATCCGCGGGGGACCGAAGGTGTTCGGCGATGACCTTGAACTGGCCGTCGGGGTGCATCCTCCACACCTTCCCCGCTGTGAAATCTGATACGTACATGTTCCCCCACTTGTCGAAGTCGACCCCATCGAGATTGTGAAACCGGCCAAAAAAGAATGAATTGGAAACGAGCTCGGTGATGGTGCCTTCTGGAGTGACGTCCAGGATCTTGCCCTTATGCCAGCTGGCAACGATGAGGTGGTGTGTCTTTGGATGCACAGCGAGGCCGCGAGGCCCAGCGAGAGAGTCGTCCCGGACAAGAACAGAGACGGCATGGTCTCGAGTCGTGTCGATGCGGTAAATCGTGTCATCTTCGGTATCAGAGGCGTATAGCATCCCGTTCCCGTCATGAGCCACATCTGCTAGTGCTGTGGTCTCCGTCTTGCCCTGATGATGCGCGAACGAAACCGTATAGGTGGCCCGTCCCGTCTGAATGTCGAATCCCCTGACAGTCTCCAGGTCGGCCACGTACAGGATGCGCCCAATGATCGCCATACCTTTAGGCGCGTGGAGGATCGTGCCGTCCATGCCCCCTTTGATAAAATGCCGCTCGACGACCTTCCCTGCACCATCGAGCTTTGTGATAAACCCATTGTTGTCTCTCGTCGCCGGATCGCCGTTGACGTTCGAAATAAAGTAGTGCGCACCTGAAGGATCTCCGACAAAGCTCTGAGGGTCTTGCAGGCCAGTGACTTGAAGGGCGGTCGACAGCGCAGGAGCCGAGACCAAGAAAAACACCCAAGCGCTGAGGGCATGGGCATGCCAGGGCATCGCACCTCGGGAAGCCGCACGCGGCCGAGGTTGTCGGAGGAGCATGACCATTGGTGATTGGTGCTGCCGGGCCGCGCGTCGGGCTACCGCGGGGTGGTGTGACGAGGCCAGCGCAGTGGACGCATGGTAAAGGACGCTTGAAGAAGCTGTCAAGGAAACTGGATGTCGAAACGTTGACTTCAATTCGAAGGCCCTGTTATTGTGGAACATTTGGGTGCGAGAGAGTTGATTGCCCACTGAGGACTCGATGGCGGCGCGACTGATTGATGGCAAGGTGTTGGCGCAGGGGATTCGCGAAGGCATCGCGAAGGAGGTGACCGACCTCCACGCGCGAACGGGCGTGAGGCCCGGGCTGGCTGCGATCCTGGTGGGAGATGACCCCGCTTCGCATATCTATGTGAAGAATAAAAAGAAGGCTTGCGATACTGCTGGCATCTACGTAGACGAGCACCAGCTGTCCGCCTCCACGACGCAAAGTGAGCTCCTCGCACTGATCGGGAAGATGAACACCGATCCCAAGATCCACGGCATCCTCGTTCAATTGCCGCTGCCCAAACAGATAGACAGCAAGGTGATTCTGGATGCGGTCTCACCACAGAAGGACGCGGACGGGTTCCATCCATACAATATCGGCCGGTTAGTCGAGGGCATGGCCCTGTTCACGCCTTGTACGCCAAAGGGCGTGATCAAGATGATTGAATCAACCGGTGTATTGATCGAAGGAAAGCGAGCTGTGATCGTGGGCCGGAGCAACATTGTGGGAAAACCGGTGGCCCTGTTGCTGATGCATCAGAATGCGACCGTCACCGTCTGCCACTCCAAGACCCGAGATATGCCGGCTGTCTGCCGGGAGGCCGAGATCCTTGTCGTGGCCATCGGCAAAGCTCACTTCGTGACAGGCGACATGGTGCGTGAAGGAGCGGTTGTGGTGGATGTCGGTGTGAACCGACAGGGTGACGGGAAATTGGTCGGAGATGTGGACTTTACGTCCGCTAGTAAGAGAGCCGGCTGGATCTCTCCCGTCCCGGGCGGCGTGGGGCCCATGACCATCGCCATGTTGATGGAAAATACTCTCGAGTCAGCCAAGCGCGTGGCAGGTCTGGTCTAAAAGATGGCCGCACGAGGCAGGGGAACGCAGAAGGATGGGTAGCGGACATCCACGACTGGCAGAAGCCCTCACCGACAGCCGTTTCGTCATTACGGTCGAGTATAACCCCCCAAAGGGCACCGATGTGTCGGGCTTGTTGGAGAACGCCAAGCGCCTGGTGGGCCGCGTCCACGGCGTGAATATCACTGATAACACCGCTGCGGTCATGCGGGCGAGCTCCCTGTCTGTGTGCCGGCTGCTTCACGAGATGGGCCATGATCCCGTAATGCAGATGACCTGCCGAGATCGGAACCGGTTGGCGATTCAGTCGGATCTGCTGGGTGCGCATCTGCTTGGGATCAGGAACGTGCTCTGTCTCACCGGCGACTATCCGACTGTCGGGGACCACAAGGACGCCAAGCCGGTGTATGATTTGGACTCCATTCAGATCATGCAACTGGTGAAGAGCCTGAACAGCGCCAAGGATCTGGTAGGGAACAAGCTCGAAGGCGCGACCAGCTTCATGATCGGAGCTGCCGTGACGCCGGAAGCGGACCCGGCTGGCCCCATGTTGGTCAAATTTGAAACGAAGGTGAACGCTGGGGCGCAGTTCTTCCAAACTCAAGCCATTTACCAACCCGAGAAGTTCGCAGGATTTATGCAGCAGGTGCGTAAGTTCAAGGTGAAGGTCTTGGCTGGGATCCTGGTGTTACGGTCGGCCAGGATGGCCGAGTTCCTGAACGCGAACATCCCCGGCATTGCAGTGCCGGATGAAATGATTGCGGAGTTGCGCGCAGCGGGTCCCAACCGGGAGCGAGACGCGGGTGTGGAGATCGCCGTTCGAACAATTAAGGCCGTACAGCCACACGCTGACGGTGTGCACATCATGGCTATCAGGGCGGTCGACCGGCTCCCGGAGATACTCACGAAGGCGGGGTTGGCATGATTACGGTCCCGGAATTCCGGCAGTACAAGCGTGGCCAGAAAAAAATCATTGTCGTCACGGCGTATGATGCCCTTTTCACGAGAATCGTCGAGGAGGCGGGGATTGAAGCCATTCTGGTCGGCGACTCGCTCGGTGTGGTGGTCCAGGGGAAAAAGGATACGTTGTCGGTCACGATGGAGGATATGCTCTACCACACTCGCATGGTTGCTGGTGCTGCGCGGCAGGCACTCGTGATCGCAGACATGCCCTTCCTGTCCTATCAGGTGGGGGTCGATGAGGCGGTCCGGAACGCGGGGCGGTTTCTCCAGGTGGGAGCTGCGGCAGTCAAGCTGGAAGGCGGTGCGGAGGTCGTGGACCGAGTGCAGGCCATGTCACAGTTTGGTATTCCTGTGATGGGCCATCTTGGGATGACGCCACAATCCTTGCACCGGTATGGCGGATACAAGGTTCAAGGGAAGGAAGAGAAGGCCGCACGGTCTTTGGTCACTGATGCCAAGGCACTTGAATCTGCTGGCGCGTTCGCGATTGTGCTCGAGGCGATACCGGCCACCCTAGCCAGGGAGATCACTCAGCAGCTCACGATCCCCACCATCGGGATCGGCGCGGGGCCACATTGCGATGGTCAGGTGCTGGTGTTGTACGACTTGCTGGGGCTTTTTGATCAGTTCGTGCCGAAGTTTGTGAAACCGTATGCTCACCTCAAGGCTGATGCCCTTCAAGCCTTGCGTCGCTACAAGGAAGAAGTCGAGCAGGGTAAGTTCCCCACCGATTCGGAAAGTTATCACTGATTCCTTCCACTCTACCCACGTTCGATCCCAAAACCGTCCGGAGGTCGAATACTCGTTGGTGGTTGGGCCCACAAGCCCCAATCCATCCATGGCCCATCAAGACTTAAAACGTTCATAGTTACCCGCCTTCGCAGAAAGCCACGGGTGTAACCCCGTGGATGAATGCGCGGTGG